>CAMWIM010000009.1 GCA_947174335.1 uncultured Porphyromonadaceae bacterium
GCGGGGTGCTACCGTTAGTTAGAAAACGGTTGGATTAGTAGTTCCACTGACACGCAATCATATGGAGGTTGTCACAGCCGATTGTACGGATATCTGTGAGTACGTTATAACGACAGTTGATGTAGGTCAAGTTAGTGTCAAATGATACATCAAGAATGTTAAGCTGGTTGTTGTTGCAAAGCAGACGCTGAAGGAAAGTCTGGTTTGTAAGTGAAAGGTTAACAAGGTCGTTGTATGAGCAATCTACGAAGAGAAGTTGAGGACAACCGCTAACATCGAGAGTGGTCAAATCGTTGTAAGAGCAAACAAGGTCGAGAAGTGCGTTACAGTTACGAACACCGAGAGTGGTCATACGGTTGTCAGAGCAAATGAATGAGCTCAGTGAGGGAAGACCTGAAACAATCAGCGAAGAAATTTCGTTGTTGTCGGCGTTGAGGTTTGTAAGGCTTTCTACACCAATAAGATTGATAGTAGTCAACTTGTTGTAACCGCAGTAGAGGTTCTTAAGACTTGTACAACCTGTAATCAAGAGGTTTTCGAGGTGGTTACCTTGAACGTTAAGGGTCTTGAGGTTGGTAAGGTCTGAGAAGTTCAATGATTCAAAGTAGTTGTTAGAGCAGTTCATGTTCTGCAAGAACTTAGCTTCATTGATAGTAAGGTCGGTAAGACGGTTCTTGTTGATTTGAACAGTTGTAAGTTGAGTACATCCGTCCAATTCAAGAGTTTTAAGAACGTTGCGTGAAGCGTTGAGGTCGGTAAGAGCTGCTGCACCTGAAAGATCGAGGTTAGCAAGTTTGTTACGAGAAACGTCAACTTTTGTAAGAGCGGCAAAGTTTGAAAGGTTAAGGTCACCTGCAAGAGCTTTGTCTTTCCAGTTAATTTCGGTGATATGTCCGTTAGCAACGGTTACACCTTCCCATGTAGAGGGATCGTTGAGGTTTGAAATTTTAAGAACCTGAGCGTTGGTTCCTTCTTTTTCAGCTGGTTGAGACAAGAATTCTTTCATTTGTTTCATTTCATTCTTGTCGGGTTTCTGAGCGAATGCAGCCACGCTACCAAGCATGAGAGCAATCATTAAAACAGCTTTTTTCATATTAGACTTTTGCGTTTTGTGGTTAATAATTTTTTAATACTAATTCTAAGTTTTCTTAACTTTTAATTTAAAAACGTTGCAAGGTATGAAAAGGTTCAGTAATATGCAAATTTTTTTTTATTTTTTTTTATTACATAACCTAAAAAAAGCATTTTTAACCGTTTCTTGTTGAATTTTATTTGATTTTTCGATGATAAGCAAGTCGCGGGCGACCGTCGAGCAGGTGAATTGTACCGCAGTGAGTAAATCCGGTTCTAAGTAACAGCCGTTGCATAACTTGGTTGTCGTGATGGGTATCGGCTCTTAAATTATCAATCATCGTAGCGCAAAATTCGATTACGTCATCACCGGCATTGCGCATTATACCTGCCGAGGCTATACGGTGGATTGTGCCATACGGTTCATCGTTGAGCCATTCTCCCTCGATGATGGCGTAGGTCGGGTCGTCGCCGAGTATAAAGCTGAACACAACCGCTATCTCTCCGGTCGGAGTGACACCAACGTATGAAACACCGCGGTCTATATCGGCTGTGATATGTTCAACTGCCGGATAACCTCCAATCCATTGATTGGGATTGCCGGTCGCCGCCATGAAACGACGGGCGTTTTCATATATCGGCATTACTTCAGGCAGGTCTTCGACGGTCGTTTTGCGATAATTGAGTTTTAGTGCCATATACATTATTTATATCGAGCCCAGCGGATCAATTCTTTGACAGACGGTTTTTTGCCATACATGAATATGCCGACACGATAGATTTTTGCGGCTAACCAAACCATCAGGAAGAATGTCGCAAACAAAATGGCGATTGATACCCAGATTTCCCATGTGGGGATTCCGAACGGAATTCTGACAACCATAATCATTGGCGATGTAAACGGGAACATTGACAGCCACATAGCCAGGCTTGAGTTGGGATCGTTGCCGATTGTCGTAGCACACACAATTGCTGCAATGATCGGAATTGTTGGGATATATGAAAGCTGAGAAGCATCTTGAATGTTGTCAACCGACGACCCGATTGCCGCGAATATCGAGGCATAGAGAAGGAATCCGCCGATAAGGAATATTGTCAGATAGAAGAACAGTGAAATCATGAATCCGATATTTCCTAACATTGACATTGTCTGTAGTAAATCAATATCGACTGTTGCTGATGCCGCGTCAAGACTTCCGGCATTGAGGGCTGCCATTTGAGCCGATACTTCGCTTGGAATGAGCATTGGCATAATGACACCGACAAGTGTTGACAAAATTGCCATCCATAAAACGATTTGGGTGACGGCAACCAGTCCGATACCGAGAATTTTTCCGAGCATCAGCTGTTCGGGCTTAACCGATGACACGATAATTTCAAGCACTCGGTTGTTTTTCTCCTCAATAATTGAGGTCATAACCATTTGCCCGTAGATCAACAGGAACATATAGAGCAAGAACGCCATAGCTATTCCAAGAATAAAGCACATTATTGTCGAGGTCGATGACTCTTCTTCGGCGTCAAGTCGATAGGTCGAAAGGATGACGTTTGCCTTGATGTTGTTTAATATCTGGTCGAGGTTGGCAATATTATATGCTTCAAGACGTTTTGATTCAACAATAGATTTGATCTGCTTTGAAATATAGTTTTCGGTGTCCATTGAGCCAGGACCGTGGGTGTAAAGCTGAACGTCTGACGGATTGTCCATGATTCGGGACCCGATAACAAGCACTCCGGCAAACGCATCGTCGGCTTTGAGGGAGTCAAGCGGCATATTCACGCTCACAAACTTAACCGATTCGCCATCGGTCAATTCGGGCGCAATTACTTCGCTGCGGTCAAGCACGGCATACACTTGTGTGTCAGAAGATTGAAATGTAGCGAGCAGAACCGGAATAACAGATATCAGCACCATTAGTAATGGTGTGAGTATGGTTGTGAGAATAAATGACTTTTTAGAAACGCGTTCGATATATTCGCGACGTATAACAAGCCAGATGTTGTTGCTCATATCTTATTTTGATTGAATTGTTGAACGGTTGAGATGAAAATTTCGTCCATTGACGGGAGAGCCGAACCAAACGAAGTGATGTCGACCGCTTCGGCGGCAGTGCGAAGTAGCTCACGACGTGAAATTTCGGGAGCAATCTTGAGGGTTATTGCTTTTTCCCGGTCTGAAATGATGTCGACAGAGTGTTCGAGAAGGTTATCGCCGAGTGCAGCCAAGAGATTGTTGGTGTCACCCTCAAACGTGATCTTGAAACGATTTTGACCGAGTCGGTTACGAATTTCTTCAACGTTGCCGGTGAGAATATTTTTTGAATTGTTGATAAGTGTGATGTCATCGCACAGCGTTTCTACGCTGCTCATATTATGAGTCGAGAATATGACTGTAGCACCTTCATCGCGGAGTCGGAGAATTTCGCGTTTGAGAATGTTGGCGTTGATTGGGTCAAAGCCTGAAAATGGTTCGTCAAAGATTAAAAGTTTGGGTCGGTGAAGTACGGTTACGATAAACTGCACCTTCTGAGCCATACCCTTTGACAGTTCTTCAACTTTTTTATTCCACCAGTCAGAAATCTCAAGACGTTCAAACCATTCTTTCAAACGGGTTGTTGCCTCAGCCTTTGACAATCCTTTAAGGCGTGCAAAGAAAAGAGCCTGGTCTCCAACTTTCATTTTTTTGTAGAGACCGCGTTCTTCTGGGAGGTAGCCGATGTTGACAACATCGTTTTGAGTGAGAGGATGTCCGTCAAAAATCACCTGTCCCGAATCGGGGGCGGTAATGTGGTTTATGATGCGGATAAGTGTTGTTTTACCTGCACCGTTTGGTCCGAGAAGTCCGTAGATGCGACCCTCATTGACTTCGAGTGACACATCGTCGAGGGCGGTATGTCCGGCATAATGTTTTGAAACGTTTGATACTGTCAGTAAAGACATATTTGTGAAAAAGTTGGTTTAGTTAATGGTTTACAATCTTAGACGCAACAATGTGGCTGATAGTTTCACGATTGTACTAAAGAATATCTTTTAAGAACTGAATGGCATTGACTGCATTTCGGTTTGAGCAAGCCGGAACGACTGACGCATAGCCTTTTTCGAGCCAATAAAGGTCGGTTTCGGGGTTGTCGGGTTCTTCGTTCACGATTTTGCCTGAAAGCCAGTAGAAAGGCTTACCGTTGGGGTCAAGATAGCGTTGATATTCCTCGGTCCAGTGGCTGTCGGCAGCTCTGACTACTTTCATCCCCTCGATTTTACATTTTGCAGGGAAGTTGACGTTAATACAAACATCTTTAGGCAGTCCTTTTTCTAACACAGCCTTTGTTATCTGAACAATATATGGCTCGGTTTCGCTGAAATCGGCATCGAGAGCATGAGACAATAGAGAATATCCGACTGCAGGGATACCAATCATGCAGGCTTCCATTGCCGCACCCATTGTTCCGGAATAAATTATTGAGTTACCGGCGTTCGAGCCGTGGTTGATTCCTGAAAGGACAAGGTCGGGACGGCGGTCAACAATGTTATGTATTGCAATTTTAACACAGTCAACCGGTGTTCCCGTAACCGAACGCATTTTTGCACCGTTATAGTCGGGATATTCGATGATGCGGATAGGACCGTTGACAGTCAGTGCGGCTGATTTTCCTGAACAAGGACCGTCGGGGGCTGAGACAACGATATCGGCAAACGGAGAAACATAGTCAATGAGACGGTGCAACCCGGGAGAGTTGATTCCGTCATCATTGCTGATAAGTATCAAAGGTCGTGACATAATTTCTAAAACTCTGTTTTGTGAATTGCAAAGATAACTATTTTTGAGTAGAGTATCAACGTTCTGTAAATAATTTGTAAATTTGCCACACATATTATAAATATAGTCTTATGTCAAAAGATAATTCAGAATCAAAGGTCGTTGCCACGTTTCAGACCATATGCGACGCTTATATTGCCAAAGGTGTGCTTGCCAACGAAGGTGTCGAATCGTGGGTGATAAATAGCCTTATATCTACAATATATCCTGTTCTGAATCCCGACGGTAGCATAAGACTGATTGTCAGAGACGAAGATTATGACCGCGCCACTGAAATCATAAATAATATGCCTGAATAATAACGATATAACGCTATGGGAAAAGAAATCGAACGCAAATTCTTGGTTAAAGACCAAAGTTTCAAGCCATTGGCAACCACAGTTGACAGAATAGAGCAGGGCTATATCTCGTTGCGTCCGGGTGGCACTGTCCGGGTGCGTATCAAAAACGATCGGGCGTTTATTACAGTCAAAGGTCTGAATAATGGCGCCGTTCGAGACGAATGGGAATATGAAATTTCTTACAGCGATGCGCTCGAAATGATAAATCGTGTCACCGAAGGAACAGTAATCAAAAAATGTCGTTATAACGTCGATTATGAAGGACATAAATGGGAAATCGATGTTTTTGAAGGCGTTTATCAAGGGTTGATTTTAGCCGAGGTCGAGCTTGAAAACGAAATCACTTCGTTCGCCATCCCTCCGTTCATCGGCGAAGAAGTAACCGGCAAACCACAATACTACAATTCCGTGCTATCTGGAATGAAGAAAGGGTAGCCGTAACGATTTGATTGATTCACAACTATCTGGTCAGGATCAGAATTACGATGTTCTTTCAGTATGATGTAACTTTGCATGTAAGATGGCTTCCTACCTGGACTTAATTCCACTAAAGGAAATTGGCTTGATGATGTACCAGGATTCCGATAAAGAACGTCTAATTCTTAGCAAAGATTCTCAGTCGTCAGTTTATCTTAGAATACCTGACTTATAATGCTTATACTCTGACAAAAAATACGTATCTTTGCAGTCTAACAAAAGATTTTCAAATATGTCAGAACAAGAAATGAACTCTTATCGCTTCACTTCCGGTCAAGAACCAAGTGATGAGATGCTGTCACAGCTCATGAAAGAGGTCGCTACTGATGCCAAGAATCGTCAGGAGCAAGCAACTGACGCCTATTTCTCAGAAATGCGACGAGAAGCTGAAGTTGTCAAAGCAAAATGGGCTGATAGAATAAATAAAGCTATAAATGGTTAAGGTTGGTAGAAAACCAGAGCTTATAGTTATAGCCGGACCTAATGGTTCCGGCAAAACTTCCGTGACTCAGAAATTTCTGCACCACGAATGGGCTGACGGAACTATCTATATAAATCCAGATCAAGTAGCAAATGATAAATTTGGTGATTGGAACTCTCGGGATGCCGTATTAAAGGCAGCAAATTATTGTGAGGAATGGCGAGAACAATGTCTTCGTGATAAAGTAAGCTTTGTATTTGAGACAGTGTTTTCAGCAGAAGATAAGATTGATTTTCTTATTCGTGCCAAAGAAGCTGGATTCTTTATCCGAGTATTTTTTATCTCGACCAATCATCCGTCAATCAACGCTTCTCGAATTGCAAAACGAGTAATGGAAGGTGGCCATGACGTGCCCATTCGAAAGATTATCTCAAGATATACAAAGTCTATTATCAACTGTGAAGCTATTGCACGATTAGTTGATAGGTTGTATATCTATGACAATTCTGTCAACGACCGAGATGCCCAAATTCAATTCAGATTGAGCAATGGTAAGTTAGAAAAGATGTATGTTTCTACATTACCTATGTGGGCTAAAAATATCATTCCAATTTCTTACGATAAATAATTTCAATAATCGGAATTTGAAATAAATTGGAAACTCTATTGTGCAAATTTACTCTAATAAATGTATTCGCGCCAAATCTCTGCCTAAAGTCTTTATTTGCAAATCACAGGCGTTAATCGCTACATTAGTGATCTTGACAATCAGTACTAAAAATATTGAACTTCATAATTTTTTTTTGAATAAAGAATGAAATATTGGATTTTCCCATGGAGAGAAACGATATTTGACTTATCACAGTGTCTGGAGGATAACAAATTTGTCGATTGGAGACAGAAAAATAAACTTTCTGTTGGAGATATCGTGTTCATATATGCCACAAAACCACTTAGTCAGATTATATATATGTTTCAAGTGATTAAGACAGATATTCCTCATTCAGTTACCATAAATAGTAAATATTTGAAGAAAAGAGAAGGCGATCAATTCCATCCATCAAAACTATATACTCGGATGATTCCAATTACTGAAGCCGACGCTGATAATCCTGAACTATCCTATAAAAGATTGACCCAATTAGGGATCAAATCGACGCTTCAAAATAATATATTAGTAGAAGGAGAAGTACTAAATCATATTCTTCTCAATTTTGATATAGTCCGTAATATTTCATCAAATGAGTATGAAGAAGGTGAATCGAAAAGAGTACCTATTACCAGTTATGAGCGTAATCCAATAGCTCGAAAAGAGTGTATAAAACACTATGGATATAGGTGTCATATTTGCAACATGAATTTTGAAAAAAAGTACGGCAAAATCGGTCGTAACTTCATTCATGTTCATCATAAGGAATTTATTTCTACCAAAGGAGGAAATAATCATAAGGTAGATCCTATTCGAGACCTTATTCCCGTGTGCCCAAATTGCCATGCAATGCTTCATAGAAAGATTGATGGGAAGTATATGAGTGTGGACGAATTAAAAAGGTCTATCAAAATAAATAATTTCGGACATTGATATGAATTTATTTGAATCATCGGAAGCTATAAGTCTGTATGACTTGTTTGGGAAAATTGAAGTCGATGCTTCCTATTGTTGGTTTCGATTTAATTCTCCTAACCGAGACGATATAGAATGGATAAATGTATGTGTCAGACTTCGTCTTGATAATTCCTCTCGTAGATTAGGCTTATATAGTTAATCAGTTATAGCACAAATATTTCATACTGTCTCTGGAGAATATTCTACTGAAATTGATCCAATCGAGCGAGAAGGAGCCAAAGGCATCTTCTATAAAGCGTCCTTTACAGATGGTCAAAGCTATTGATTATTATGATCCTACCCTCGTCCCCCAATACTTGAAGATTAAGAAAGATGACAAGAGTACAACGTTTCAATCAATTGATTAACGGTATTTCCCATCGCAGAGAGGTGAATTTATAAGGAGTGTTAGACTCATATTATTTGGATAATCTAATTCTTCTAATATGCCATTAGCCGTTCGACCTAATAATTTCTGTTCACGGATATAGTGTTCATCCAAAAGGTTTTTTGCTAATCGTCCGCTTACCAAATTTGGATTTTCTTGTGCAATTGACTCAAATTCTACTTTTGCTTCGTTTGATAGTATACCTGGAGCCACTCCGAATACAGTAAAACAATATCTTAATTTTACATCGGTTAATTCCCAAATTCTGAGAAGATTGGCAGCTTCTATATTATGAGATATTGTCTTTTTGTAAATCTGTTTGACAAATTCATATGCTCCTAAATCAGCAAACCTATATGTAATAAAAGCTAAAAGGTATTGATAATCGTTTTCTAATTGACTTAAGTGAGCCTGAAATTTAAACCCAAGGCCTTTCTTAATCCAAATATCTTTATTGCAATCTTTAGTTAGTATATCTCTATTTACTTCAAGAAAATTTTTAACAAATGGTGTCCCATACCATACGACAGTATCAAAAAATTCTTGAAGTTTACTTTCCATCATATGCAAAATAGTAATAAATTATTACTAATAGAATTTTATAATTATGTTATTATAACTTTTGTTAAATATTTTAGATTACTCTTTGATCGAGAGTGCTACGACGTTCTCGACGTGGTGGGTGTGGGGAAACATATCCACGGGTTGAACTTTGTCAACTTTGTATGCGACATCAAGCAAAGCGAGGTCGCGTGCTTGGGTCGCAGGGTTACAGCTCACATAAACGATGCGTGACGGACGGGCTTCGAGAATGACATTTACAACATCTTGGTGCATTCCGGCACGTGGCGGGTCAACAATCATTACGTCGGGGCGTCCGTGAGTGGCGATGAAGTCGGCGTTTAACACGTCTTTCATATCTCCGGCAAAGAAAATTGTATTATCAATATTGTTGATTGCCGAGTTGACACGAGCATCTTCAATCGCTTCGGGGACATATTCGATTCCGACAACCTTTTTGCAATAGCGGGCAACAAAGTTGGCGATTGTACCTGTTCCTGTATAAAGGTCATAGACCAATTCATCGCCTTTCAGGTTGGCAAAATCACGGGCTACACGATAGAGATTAAGAGCCTGTCGGGAGTTGGTCTGATAGAACGACTTCGGACCTACGCGGAATTTTAGGTCTTCCATCTGTTCAATGATATGGTCGCGTCCCGAGTGAACGTGAATATCGAGGTCGGTCAGCGTGTCGTTTGCTTTTGTGTTGACAGTCCAAAGCAGCGATGTGATTTGAGGAAATGTCGCTGCCAAGTCGTCAAGCAATGGCTTTATCTCAGGGCTTTCTTCGCCAAACGAAAGAACTGTCATTACTTCGCCGGTCGATGCTATACGGATCATCAAGGTACGCAATAAGCCTCTCTGTGCGCGAAGGTCATAGAACGAAAGCCCGTATTTTTTAGCGTAGTCTTTGATGTGCAGTCTTATCTGATTACCGAGGTCATCCTGAAGATAGCATTTCTTGATGTCAAGTACCTTGTCAAACGCTCCGGGAATATGAAATCCTGCCGCATCGCGGTCGGGAAATTCCTCGCCGCTGCGTAGTTGCTCAAATGTAAGCCAACATTTGTTTGAAAATGTGTACTCCATTTTGTTGCGATATTCCCAGATATTTTCAGAACCGAGAATGGGCGAAATTTCGGGGAGTGCAACTTTGGCGATGCGAGTCAAAGCATCTGTAACCTGTTGTTGTTTGCATTCGGTTTGGAGCGAGTAGGGGAGGTGTTGCCAACGACAACCGCCGCATATGGTGAAGTGGGAGCAGCGTGGCTCAACACGAACGGGCGACGGAGTTTTCAGGTTGACAATGTGACCTTCGGCGTATGTGCGTCTTTTACGATCGATTTTTACGTCGGCGACATCTCCCGGAGCACCAAAAGGAATGAATATCACCATGTCGTTATGACGGGCGATAGAATTACCCTCGGCAGCTACACCGGTGATGGTTATGTCGGTTAAAACCGGGAGTTCTTTACGTTTGCGTGCCATCGGGCTTTATTCGGTAACTCCGTCTTTGGCGGCGCGTTCTTCCATGCGTTTGATGCGCTCGTCAAGGTCGGGATGAGAAGAGAAAAGCTGGTTGATTTTGCTTGTTTTTTTAGCACCTGCTTCTGCTTCCATTTGTTTGAGCTTCTTGAATGATTTAGCCATTGCAATCGGATTTTTTCCGTGGCTTTTTAGAAATTCATAGCCATAGTCATCGGCTGCGCGTTCTTGTTTCTGAGAGAAAGTCGCTGTCATAAGCGATTCGCCGAGAGCCGAAAGCTGTGATTCAGATAGTTTTGCTGCTGTTCCGCTGGCTGATGATACGCCATCTTTGAGTGCTGAGGTAAGGAGTGAACGTTGGAAGGCGTTTTTAGAGTCCTTGTGAGCGATGTGTCCAACTTCGTGACCGATAACGCCGAGCAGTTCATCGTCGTCCATAATGTCCATAAGTCCGGCGAAAACACGAACCGATCCGTCGGGACATGCAAATGCGTTTACATCCACAACGTTGTAAACTTTAAAGTTCAAGGGTATGCCTTCAACCGAAGTTAATCCGTCGGTAAGTCGTTTGATGCGTTGAACATATTGTTCGTCAGTGTCGGGCAATACGTGGTTAAGTTTATCTGTTTCAGCAATGTATTCGCCTACATATTGAGCCATTTGAGCGTCGGTGAGAGTAGCTGCTTGAACAGCTTTGCCGGCGGCTGAAATAAGTTTTGATTTGTTGAGTTTGCTAAACTGGGCTGATGTGGGTTGCATGCCGCTGATGACAGCAATGATAACAAGAGATGCTATTAATGCAATTCTTTTCATGTTGGTTTATAGAATTTTGTGGTTTATTTATTATTAGAGAGAATTAATCTGGAGATAGGCAAGAACTAATTGATTAGCCATAAATTAGCTGCTTGGTTTTATTTACATTGTCGATTAAGTACTTGTTTTTGAGTCCTTTTTGTTCAATCAAATCGACTTTACGTTTAAAAATCGATTCAAGGGCATCTCTGAAATTGAAAAAGTTTGTAACATAATCAAATTCACGATGGTTAATCGGCTCAAAATCAACAAGAAGATCGATGTCGCTTTTGTCATTAAAGCGATCTGTTAGAATTGAACCGAATACAAACAACGACTTGACCTTGTGCAGTTTGCAAAGGTTGATAATTTGTTGTATGTTCAATTCTATAAGTTTCATTGACCTTTAATTTATGTGCAAAGTTAGCTAAAATTATTTATAATGCATAATTCTTTGCAGTGCAAAGCGCGATTTGCGGTGACATAATGCACAATATCGAATTTTAGTTGCTTTCGCGTTCGAGAGCGTCTTTTTCGATTTCTTCTTTGTCAAATTTAAAATGATGGGCAAGCATGGCTATGAACTTTGAGATTTGTGTCACAGCATTTTGGGTTTCGGGCGAAATTTCTTTTGATTGAAGACGTAGCATCAACATACCGTATAATGCGGTAAAGCAGGTCTCAATTTCTCCGACAGCTTTTTCGCCGGCTCGACTTCTTAATTCAACGATGTATGGTAATGTTTTGTAGAATTCGGCAGTATAGTTGGGATATTTCGGGTCTTTAAGGAGCGCCTGATGCAATTCAACAAGCTGCATCAACGTGTTTCGGTTTATCTGGAGATGCCCGTGTTCGGTGACACCTTCAGCTCGCATCATGTCAATTAAAGACTCATACCATTCGGTCATTTCGCGACGCTGATCATCGTTGAGGTCAGTAAATTTATCAATGACGTTTTCCTTAATCTTCTCAATATCAAGAGAGTTGGCACGTATGATATCTTCAATTTGCCACATATATAAAATATACTCGGCGATGTTGTCTTTTCGTTTCTGAGATGCGATATACATGAAATCTAAGTTTAGTTAATTTACATAATAATATAACGTTTTTAAACTGATAAAAGTTAAACCCTGCCGGAATTTGCCGACAGGGTTTAAATATGTTGTCGTTGCTAAATTTTATTTGTTTGCGTTAACGATGTCACGGGTGTCACGGGCAATTGTGAGTTCCTCGTCGGTCGGAACTACAACAACTTTTACTTGTGAATCGGGAGTTGAGATAACGGTCTCTGTACCACGAATCTTTGCATTGAGTGCTTCATCGATTTTAACGCCCATGAATGAGAGCGGACGGCAAACATCAGCACGGAGACCGGTCTGGTTTTCACCTACGCCACCGGTAAACACGATGATGTCAACTCCGCCCATTTCAGCAGCGTATGCACCAATGTATTTGATGATGCGCTGTTCATACATTTCAAGGGCGAGGATTGCACGTTCGTCACCATTGTTCACAGCGTCTTCGAGGTCGCGCATATCTGATGACTTTTCGGTGATACCGAACACACCACTTTCTTTATTGATGATGCGCTGGATGTCATCGGCAGTGAAATTATGTTTTTTCATTAGGAATGTAAGCACACCGGGGTCAACATCGCCGACACGTGTACCCATCATAAGTCCTTCAGTCGGAGTCAGACCCATTGAGGTGTCGACGCTCTTACCATTGAGTACGGCAGTGATTGAACCACCGTTACCAATATGGCAGGTGATGATTTTTTTTGTATTGATGTCGCATCCGAGAATTTCGCATACGCGAGCTGATACATAACGGTGGCTTGTTCCGTGGAAACCATAGCGGCGAACCTCATCCTCAACATAGAATTTGTATGGGAGGGGATACATAAAGCTTTTAGCCGGCATAGTCTGGTGAAACGCAGTGTCAAATACACCAACTTGGGGAACGTTGGGTAGGATTGCTTCAACAGCTTCAACACCGATAACGTTTGCAGGGTTGTGGAGCGGAGCGAGGGGGTAACATTCTTTGACTTTGTCAAGAACTTCCTGATTGATGAGAACCGAGCTGCTGAATTTTTGTCCACCGTGAACAAGACGGTGACCGACAGCTTCTATCTCATCAAAGCTCTTGATACAACCAACTTTAGGATCGGTGAGGTTCTTAAGAATAGCCATTACCGACTCTTTGTGGTCAGCTTTGCCAAGTTCGATGATTTCTTTAGAACCGTCAGCTTGTTTGAATTTGAGGAATGTTCCGTGCATGCCAACTTTTTCAACGCCCCCTTCGGCAAGCGTTTTGTCGTTTGACATGTCGATGAGTTTATATTTTACAGAACTGCTACCGCAGTTAAGTACGAGAATTTTCATATTATAATATGTGTTGATGGGTTATTTGTTTTCTTTGAGACCGATTGCCTGGTTACAGGTCATGATGATGGTTTTGTAGATGTCTTCGGGGAACGCTCCGCGTGAGAGGTCGTTAACCGGAGCTGCAAGACCTTGAAGAACGGGTCCGACTGCTTCTACGCCACCAAGACGTTGAACAAGTTTGTAAGCAATGTTTCCTACCGCAAGTGATGGGAAAATGAGAACGTTGGCGCGACCGCTGAGGGGCGAATTAGGTGCTTTTGATGCACATACTCCGGGTACGATAGCCGCATCAGCCTGCAACTCACCGTCGAGGATGAGGTCGGGAGCCATTTCGTGAGCGATTTTTGTCGCGTCAATTACTTTTTGAACAAGATCATGTTTTGCACTGCCTTTGGTCGAGAATGACAACATCGCTACGCGAGGTTCGATACCTGCAATATCGCGGGCTGTTTTAGCAGCCGATACGGCGATTTGAGCAAGTTCGGGAGCTGTCGGGTCGGGAACTACCGCACAGTCGGCAAAAATGAGAATACCGTCAGTGCCATAAGGGAGACCGGGGGGAACGAGCATCAAAAATGCGCCTGAAACAACATCGATTCCGGGCTGTGTTTTGATAACTTGGAATGCTGCACGAAGCACGTTGCCTGTTGTGTTTTGTGCTCCGGCAACCTGTCCGTCGGCATCACCCGCTTTAACCATAAGGCAACCGAGATAAAGCGGATTGGCGGTTGTTAGACGAGCTTCTTCCATTGTGATTCCTTTGCTCTTGCGGAGTTCAAAGAACAGAGGAGCATATTTGTCGATAATTGACTCGTCGGCAGGGTCAACAATTTTTGCTTTTCTGATGTTGTCAAGTCCCATTTCGTCGGCGAGACGATAAATTTCAACTTGATTTCCGATTAGGATGATGTCGGCGATTTGATCACCGATAATGCGGTTTGCTGCGGTAAGTGTACGAGGTTCAGTACCTTCGGGAAGTACAATGCGCTGGCGTGAAGCCTTTGCTTTGGCAGTCATTTGTTCAAAGAGTCCCATGATAAAATGCTGATTGTATATGATTTTAGGTTAAAATTTTATTTCATTATAAAATATGTGTCACGTAATTTGACATGGCAAAATTAGTAAAAAATAAGTAAAAAGGGATAAGATTAACCAAAAAACTTCGCTATCTTTGCACAGTTAAAAAATTAATTGATGTTAAATAAAATTTTAACAATGGAAAAGAAAACGGTTTTAAGCATATATTCAAGAATAATGTCAATTCTTGCAACCGCAATTATTGTGGCATTATTCGTCTATGAGATAAAATTTCATCAGTATTTCAGAATGGCAATTCTTGGGGTTGTGTTGGTCGTTCTTGTCGGTGCAATAATGATTTATGCTCCGCGTGCAATTGCAGTTAACGATGGCTATATAATTGTTAAGCGTCTCGTGAAGCCCAAGATGATCGATTTGAATGATATTGAGTCAGTGCAATTAGTCAGTCCGACTATGGCTGAGCGACGATTACTCGGTAGCGGTGGTTGGATGGGCTATTGGGGGTGGTTCTCTGATGGCGAACTCGGTCGCTATTTCGCTTATTATGGTAAAGCCTCGGAATGTTTCCTCGTTAAATTAAAATCGGGTCGCCAATACATGTTGGGGTGTAAAGACACCAAAGAAATGGTCGGCTACATCCAAGCTCAACTGAATAAATAAACACTGTAAACTTAATAATCAAGCCACTCTGAGTAACGCTATAAAAAGCTTTTTTAGAGTGGCTTGATTAATTTGAGCGGCAAACGGGGTTCGAACCCGCGACCCTTGGCTTGGGAAGCCAATGCTCTACCAACTGAGCTACTGCCGCATTACTCTGAATTGGTGGTGCAAAGATACTATAAAATAAGATAATGACAAAGCGATTGATTGATTTAATTTAGCGTTGGTTTTGATTTGTGAATTATGTTGATTAATTTTGCGGTAATATAAACGAAAATTCATTATATAAGATAAGGCTTATGAAAAAATCACAGATGATATTGTGGATTGTTGCGTTGATTGTCGGTGTCGGAATCGGACTACTGAAAATAGAGTCGGTTGACACAATAATGAATTTTATCGCAACAATTTATACCCGTCTTTTCCGCTTGTTGGCTGTACCGACGATTGTGCTTGCGGTCATTACTACACTCGCCTCGCTTGGCGGAGGTCGCGAAATGGGAAAAATGTTTAAGACAACATTAACCTATACTTTGTTAACTACCACGGCAGCCGCTTTGGTCGCACTTGCTCTCTATCTTATAATTGCTCCCGGAAATCTTCCGGCAAACATTGTCGGTGCAGAAGATATTAACGTGGGAACTGATGTGAAAGAATTTACCTATACCGACCATATTCTATCGGTAATTCCCGACAATATCGTCAAGCCGTTTCTTGATGGAAATGTACTTGCACTATTGTTGCTCTGCTTTGCAGTCGGAATCGCACTATCAAAAATGCCGGACAATGGACCAAAACACTCTCTGATGAATGGATTGTTAGGACTTCAGGACCTGCTTTTCATGTTGATTAAGTGGTTGATAATAGCTTTGCCGCTCGGTATTGTCGCTTTTGCCGCTCAGTTGACGGCGCAAGTTGGCGGCGGGGTGATGCTCGAATCGCTTGGTAAATATGTTCTTGTGATATTGCTTGGTAACTGCCTTCAGTTTTTTGTGGTACTCCCGATTTTCTTGCTTGCAAAAGGAATTAACCCGGTTAAGACACTCAAAGGAATGTCGCAGGCTGTTTTGATGGCTCTCTTTACAAAGAGTTCGGCTGCTACTTTGCCGGTAACAATGGCAAATGCCGAGGAACGAGTCGGCGTTAAATCAAAAGTTGCTCGATTTGTCTTGCCTATTTGTACGACTGTCAATATGAACGGATGTGCCGCCTTCATTCTCGTGACATCTCTGTTTGTCATGCAAAACAACGGTATGGATTTATCGATTACAACAATGTTGCTTTGGGTGCTTATTGCCGTAATATCGGCATTTGGGAATGCCGGAGTTCCGATGGGATGCTATTTTTTGACGCTTTCTTTGATGTCGGGAATCGGGGCGAATGTCGGAATTATGGGTATTATCTTGCCAATCTATACAATTATTGATATGGTTGAGACTGCCGAAAATGTGTGGTCTGACTCGTGTGTCTGCGTCATAACCGACAAAGTTATGAAGTGAGGTCTTATCTTTGAAATAATATATAACGAAAAGAGCTGTCTCACGACAGCTCTTATTCGTTAATAAACCAATCATTATCACATTTCTTGCTTTTGCAATTGGAAATAAATCCTTTTGTACTTATATAACATCACGAGTTTTATTTTTGTTCAACAAAATGTAATTATTTTGTAATATTTTTGTTGCACAAAATTCTTTCTCTTTGAAACAGTGGTAGTTGCGATATGGATTTTTTTTTAGTGTGATGTAAGAAGATAATAATCAACTCTTGATACATCATATTTCACAAACGATTTATTTATCGTCAATAAACGAAAAGAGCTGTCTCACGACAGCTCTTATTCGTTATAAACCAATCATTATCACATTTCTTGTTATGAAAAAGAGTTTCATGCTCTTTTCGATATTATAACATCATGAGTTAAAAAAATGTTCACGATAATGTAATAAAATTGTAACAATTTTGTCTATATTTTGTGAGAATATGATGTAACTATCTGTAATTTAGCTAAATAAAAATTGTAACTTTTTTCTTAATCAAGACGAAAAACTATTCGTTGCCAGCCGTCGGCATAGCGTGAACTTGAAATTCTGAAATGTCCGATTTGAGAAGTTGACTCAACGTGGGTGCCGACACAGGGGCATGCGTCATAATCGCCGATTGTTACAATTCGCAATGTCGATGATGCATCGTCGGGTAATCGGTCAAGATTGAATTTATCAGCGGCTTCCTCTTTCGGGATAAATGAGTATTCAACTTTCAGGTCGCAATTGATAATCTCGTTTACCGCGTCAGAAACTTTTTGCAGTTCGTCGTCGGTCAGTTGATGATCAAGACGGTAGTCACACTTTGATTTTGTGCGCTCAATATGGTTTCGTTCAGAGCGTTGACAGCCAAACATCTTGACCATTGTGGCATTAAGAATATGCTCGGCGGTGTGCATTGGCGGATATTCTTGTTTGTTGTGGGTGTTTAGTACGGGTTCTTCCATAAATTAATGTGAAAAATGAGTTAAATTTTGAGCCAAAATTACAATAAAATTATGTAACTTTGTAGTGTTTAATGAAATTAAAGTTTCAACATATAAAACTCACTTTGCTTACAGCGTTTGTGCTTGTGTTGACCGCCTCATGTCGGCCCTCGCTTGCGCGAATAATGTCTCATGCCGATAATTGTTATGATTGTGGAGAATATTATGAGGCCGCCAAGCGTTATAAAGACGTTTATGTCAAGGTCGATCGCCATAATGTTCTGCGGGGCACGGCGGCATTCCGTTCCGGAATATGTTATGACAGGCTTAATATGGCGGCTCGTGCCGAGGGGCAGTTTAGAAATGCTATCCGTAACGGTGTGGCAAACGATTCTGTCTATTTTCTGTTGGCTCGCAATTTGATGAGACAAGGGAAATATGCCGATGCTGAAACTCAAATCTCCAACATAGATTCTCCTTCAATTTTCAACAATGAAGTCGCGTTGATGCTTGCGTCAATGCAAAACAACGGCATGAAATCTATTTCAAGATTCAAGGTCTTGCGGGCTAATAATTTCATGACTGCAAAATCAGAATATTCACCAATGTTCTATCCCGGTAATGATGAACGATTATATTTTACATCGACCGGTCAGCATGTTGCCGGGGACAAGAGTCGGGTTACCGGAATGAAAAACGGCGATATTGTAACTGTGAGAAAGAATGAAGCGGGGCAGTGGCTTAAGCCTGAATCGGTCGAGGGTGGTATTAACAGCGAGGGCGATGAGGGCACGGTTGCGTTCACTCCCGACGGTGGCGAAATGTATTTCACCCGAATCGAGCAAACCGGCAAACGTGGCCAGCGTATGTCTATATGGAAATCGGTGAGACGAGATGCCGAATGGAAAGAGCCCCAAAAAGTTACGATTGATAATGATTTATTTAATAATTACGGCTATCCGGCTGTATCTTCTGACGGACAATGGCTTATCTTCAGTTCTGACCGACCCGGCGGCTGTGGCGGGTTTGACCTTTGGCGTGTTCCTGTAAACAAACCAAACTTAAAGCCTCAGAATCTCGGTCGCAATATAAACACCTCCGGTAATGAAAAATTTCCGACAGTAGCACCCGACGGTCGATTGCTTTTTGCTTCAGACGGACATCCCGGGTTGGGTGGACTTGACATTTTTGATGGAGGTTATTCCTCTGAGATTTTGACTGATGTTGCAAAGAATCTTGGAGTCCCGATCAACACACCATCCGATGATTTTGGAATGACATTTGCGACTGACTGTAAATCGGGTTATTTCAGCTCAAATCGAAACGACGCATCGGGACATGATCATTTGTATAGGTTTGATGTAGTTGAGTTTAAAACTTTGCTTGAGGTTGCCGTTACCGACTTTGAAGGTGAGGTAAAAGAAAACGCTATGATAAGAATAGTTGGCGACAATGGTACCGATCGACGTGTGCCGGTCGAACATGATGGCGTTACATCGATTGAAGTTGACCGAGGTGTAAAATATGCCCTGATGGCATCAGCTCCCGGATGTCTTAACGGACATCTTTCATTTGAAATCCCCGATGAACAACAAGAAGAGCCCATCGAAATATTTGAAACTGACTTTGTTCTTATTCCGGTAAACAAACCTGTAAACATACGAAATATTTATTTTGATTATAACCGTGCCGACTTAAGTTTTGAAGGGCTTAAAAGTCTTGATCGCCTTGCTAAGGTTTTGGCTGAGAACGGCACTTCGACAATTGAAATTGCATCACATACTGACCGTCACGGGTCAGACCAATATAACCTTGATTTGTCTCAACGGCGTGCGTGCTCCGTCACCGACTATCTCGAATCAAAGGGAATCAATAAACAACGAATGATTGCACGAGGATGTGGCAGTCACGACCCTGCTGTGGTTGATGAAACGATTGCTACGCGTCATCCTCGTCTTAATATCGGGAATGTTCTCGATGAATCGTTTGTTAAAAATCTACCCGATGAAGTTGCTGTTGTTGCCGACAGCCTTAATCGCCGAACCGAGTTTATAATTAAAAACAGTCAATATCATAAATAATGGAATTTTTTACACATGTAAAAACCCCTAAACGGAACTTTGAAATTGGATACGACACCCCGATGCTTGTCCTCGGGTCGTGTTTCGCTCAAAATATAGGGCAACGTCTTGTCGAGGGTCTGTTTGATGTAGTAGTTAATCCTGCAGGAGTTGTATATAATCCGATGTCGATGGAGCAGACTTTATATCGTTTTTTCGATTGTAATTTTGTCAAAAAAGAAGACCTGATTGTCCATGACGGTATGTACCACTCGTGGGATTTTCATACGTCGTTATCATCGGTTGACCCTGATAAGGCTGTTGAAAAAATCAACAAGGCGATCGTTGAGGCAAACGAGATGATTAAACGTGTCAAAGTCGTTATTCTGACTTTTGGCTCGACTCGATATTACAAGCTAAAAAATGAGGGCCGTATCGTGGCAAACTGCCATAAAATGCCTTCTCACCGATTTGAACTCATCGACGGAACAATTGATGAAATATCAGCTCCAATGATGCGTGTGGCAGCTCGATTCAGAGATATAAACAAAGATGTTAAGGTAATCGTAACAGTCAGTCCTGTCAGATACAAGGCTTATGGCTATCACGAATCTCAATTGATGAAATCAAAACTTTTGTTGATTTGTGACAAGCTCGAAAGCATGTTCCCCGACAATGTGATCTACTTCCCGTCATACGAAATTATGATGGACGAGCTTCGTGATTATCGCTATTATGAGCCCGATATGATTCATCCTTCAAATTTGGCGGTGAAATATATCTTTAACCGATTTGGGGACTGCTTCTTTAGCGACAAAACGCGTTCGTTGTTAAAAAGAGCCGAGCAGTTGAATAAACGTGTCGGACATCGTTTTATCGGTGATAATCAGAGTGAAGCCGAGCATTTTAAAGCCGAAACTCAAAAGTTAGCTCAACAGTTGATTAATGAATGTGCCTCGATGGAACGTTCGATTCTCAAATTGATGAAATGATCGGATTCACACCCGAAGAAATAAAGCGTATTTTAGGCATCGGCAACAATATAGTCTTCGATAGTGACAAAACTATCGACCGATTTTTGATTGATAGCCGGAGTTTGACCATACCTGACCGATCGATATTCTTTGCAATCTCGACCGATAACAATGATGGTCACCGCTATATTGCCGACCTTGTGAATCGTGGTGTAAAAAACTTTGTCGTTACCGATTCGACGGCTGTCCCTGACGGTGTAAACTGCTTCTGTGTAGATAACGCGGTTGACGCTTTGCAAAAGCTTGCGGCTTATCATCGTCAGCGATTCAATCCCGGTTTAAAAGTAATAGCTGTTACCGGCAGCCGTGGCAAAACGCGAGTTAAAGAGTGGATTTCGGCATTGTTGCCGGGGCATGTTTGTCGTAATATGCGCAGTTTTAATTCTCAAACAGGAGTTGCCTTGTCGCTTTTGAATGTTGATACGTCAGCCGACTATGCAGTTATAGAGTCAGGTATCTCAAAGGAAGGGGAAATGCAACGACTTGAATCGATGATAAGTCCTGATATGGTTGTGGTCACCAATGTGACTGATGAGCATAAATCGGGTTTTGAGTCAAGAGACCGACACGTTGCCGAAAAGCTTATTCTCGCAAAAAACGCTCAAGAAGTTGTATCCCATAAAACATCAAATGATGGTGGCTTGACAAAAGCTCTTATGGATACTATCGATGCTAATCGTCTTGTCTATTGGGATGAAAATGGGAATGACAACGGAGCATTTTTAATTGAGACCGACCGCATTACAGATGGTGGTATAACCTCTCTGTCATATAAATATGCGAGACAAGATTATCGATGCAAAACGGTTCTTTCAAACCAACATGACATTGACAATGCAATGACATCATTGACTGCAGTCCATAAACTTGTTCCCGATTTTGTTCCTCCTGAGATTCTTCCGTTTGAAGACATCACGACACGTATAGATGTCGTTAACGGTTTGAATGACATGATTATAATTCACGACCGATTCAGTAACGACGCGCTCTCGCTTAAAGGCGCACTCGATTTTGCACGTCGCCGCATGACTGAAAACCGAGAGATGGAGCTGATTGTAGCCGATTCAATTCTGACAGAGGACTTTACTTCTAATCAGCTTGATGAGGTCGCCAAAGAGTATGGTGTCAAGCAGGTTATAGTCGTACACTCGTACGTCGATTTTATCAGCAGATATAAAGCGGCTGATTTTACCGGCAAGATTGTCCTTGTAAAAGGCGCACCAAAAGATAGGTTTGACCGTATCGTTTCATTGCTTGAACAGAAACAGCATGAAACATGCCTTGAAGTTAACCTTGACAATTTGATTGGCAACTTTAATTTCTTCAAAAGTAAAGTTGACCGTTCGACCGGGGTTGTCGTGATGTTAAAGGCAAACGGATATGGGTGCGGTTCGCTTGAATTGGCAAAAACGCTCCAGGCTCAGGGCGCATCAGCAATCGCTGTGGCGGTTATCGATGAAGGAATCGAACTGAGACGGGCTGGCATTACAATGCCGATTGTCGTGCTGAATCCGCGAGCCGATAACTATGACCTAATGTTTGAGTATCGCCTTGAACCAGAGGTGTATGGTTTTGATATTCTTGATAGAATAATTACCAAGGCTGATAAGGCAGGCATAAAAAAATTCCCGATACATCTCAAAATGGATACGGGTATGCACCGCCTCGGTTTTGGATATGAAAATCTTGCCGAAGTTTGCGATGTAATCAATAATACCGAAGCGGTTAAGGTCGCATCGGTGTTTTCACATCTTGCAACAGCTGACTGTTTTGATAAAGATGATTATACCGTAAGCCAGTTATCGTTGTTTGACAAATCGGTTAAATATTTGAGAGACAATCTAAAAGATGATTTCAAGAGCCACATTCTGAATACTGCCGGAATCATGAGATTTACACGACATCAACACGAAATGGTCCGGCTTGGAATCGGTTTGTATGGCTTACCGATACTGAATGACGGAAGTGAGGCTGTTCTAAAACCGGTTGCCGCATTATATACGACAATCATAGCTATTGCTCCCCGACATAAAGGTGATACAATCGGTTACAGTCGTCGTGGAGTTATTGACGGCGAGCGCATTATAGCGACATTGCCGGTTGGTTATGCTGACGGCATTGACCGACGCTTGGGCAATGGCAATATTATGTTTAGAGTTAATGGTATAGACTGTAAAACGGTCGGAAATATCTGTATGGATATCTGCATGATTGATGTTACCGATGCAAATGCAAAGGTTGGCGATCGGGTGGAGATTTTTGGCTCGGAGGTCGATATTTGTAAGATAGCCGATAAGCTTGAAACGATTCCCTATGAGATACTAACATCAATTTCAGATCGTGTCAAACGCATTTATTATAGAGAATAATTAAGTCATAAATCGTCATGAAAAAGTTGAAGGAACGCATCATTAAAGATGGAGTTATTTTGCCCGGAGATATTCTGAAAGTTGATAGTTTCCTAAATCATCAGCTTGACCCGGAACTATTGATGGAGATTGCTTTGCATTTCAAGGAAAAGTTTAAACATATCGATGCTAACAAAATCGTGACAATCGAGGCGAGCGGTATTGCGCCTGCTGTCATGCTCGGATATGTAATGAAACTCCCGGTTGTCTTCATCAAGAAAAAAGTTCCGTCAACAATGCAAAATATGTTGGTGCGCGATGTGAGATCTTTCACCAAGCAGAGAATCTACACTGTCAGTATTTCAGCCGATTATCTGACTCAGGACGACCGTGTTATTTTTATTGACGATTTCCTCGCTTATGGTAATGCCGCCCGTGGTGTCATAGATTTATGCGCGCAAAGCGGTTCGACTATCGAAGCCATGGGCTTTATTATAGAGAAAGGTTTTCAAGGTGGTGGCGATGAACTTCGTCACGAAGGCTATGAAGTTGTTTCATTGGCGATTGTCGACCGCATCGAAGATTCAAAAGTTATTTTTAGAGAAACAGATGATTAATACCAAATCAATCAGAATAGAAGATTTTGACTATCCTTTACCCGACGAGCGAATTGCACGGTACCCGCTTGACGATCGCGAGTCATGTCGTTTGTTGATGAGAGATAAATCAGGCAATATTTCTGACCATTATTTCAGAGATATTGTCGAATTATTACCCGTAAATTCGCTTCTCATATATAATAATACCCGCGTGATTAACGCGCGCCTGCGTTTCAGAAAGGGAGAGAATCATGATGGTGCGGTTATTGAGATATTCTGTCTTGATCCTGTCGAACCTGCCGACTACGCTTGCAACTTTGCATCAAACACCCGGTGTTCGTGGAGCTGTTTTGTAGGAAACTCAAAACGCTGGAAAGAGGGTGAGTTGTCAATGACAACTAAAATTGAAGATGAGGAGCTGACACTTTTTGCAAAACGTCTCAATAAAGGTGAAAACAGTTCGGTTGTCCAATTTTCGTGGGATAATCCCGGTGTTACTTTCTCCGAAATTATTAAGGCGGTCGGCGAAATTCCTATTCCCCCATACCTTAACCGTTCAACTGAAAAAAGCGATTTAACTGACTATCAGACTGTTTATTCGCATATCGACGGATCGGTTGCCGCTCCGACAGCCGGACTTCATTTCACCGACAATCTGTTGAAAAAAATCAGTGAGGCAGGAGTTGAACGCCGTGAGTTGACTCTGCACGTTGGTGCGGGAACATTCCAACCGGTCAAGAGTGAGGATATCGGTGAACATAAAATGCACGATGAGTTTATTGCTGTGAGCCGTAGTTTGATAGACGAACTTGCAGTAACCGATCGTGAGGTGATTGCGGTCGGAACAACCTCAGTGCGTACCCTTGAAAGTCTCTATCAAATCGGTTGTCTGATTTCTGAGGGTAAATTTGACGGAGATGTTCCTCAATGGTATGCCTATGAGCCAAGCCATCCCAAGTTGTCACGCAAAGAATCGTTGACGATTGTTTCGCATTATATGGCAGAGAAAAATATCGAGACTCTGACTGCTTCAACTCGAATAATTATTGCACCCGGTTATGAATACAGGGTTGTTGACGGTATGATCACCAATTTTCATCAGCCAAAATCAACACTGTTGCTTTTGGTGTCAGCCTTCATTGGTGATGATTGGCTCAAGATGTATCGGTATGCGTTAGATAATGATTTCAGATTCTTGAGCTATGGCGACGCAAATCTCTTGTTGAGATAGACAACTTTTATCGGGTTTATTTGTTTTATTCTTTAAAGAAGAAACCCTATGAAAATGGGGGATGTGAAAACAATTAAATCTGAAAAAGATGAAAAAGTCAAGTTTTATATTAGGTGTTTTGGCTATATTTATGTCAGTGACAGCCACCTCGTGTATGGGGGCTTTCTTAGATGTCTCTGACGGACCGTTTGACTATGTTTCAGGTCCGGTATATGCTCCCGACCCGATATATGGTCCCGGTCCATTGTTTACTCCGTCGGTAATTGGTCCGTTGTACAGTCCGTTACCACCATCGCGCCCTGTTTTCTATCCCGGTCCCGGTCCGGTTATCCGACCGAACCGTCCTGTAGTATCTCAGCCTAACCGACCTGTAACTTTGCCCGACAACGTGCCTGTTTATACCAACGGTGGTACAAATGGCAATCATGGTGATAATCACACGCTAAACGGACAACGACCCGGTGCAAATACACGCAGATAAAATTATTTTCGTAAATTTGCAGAGCGAAACTTAACACGAGAATCATTCTGCAATGAAAAAGAAAACAATTTGGGACCTAAACCGCGACACGGTTGAGCAATACAAGGCAAAGCGGAAAAATCCGCTTGCCGTTGTGCTTGATAACGTGCGTAGTCTCAATAATATAGGCTCAATATTTCGTACATCCGATGCCTTTGGTGTCGTAAAAATTTGTCTGTGCGGTATCACTGCAACCCCACCATCTCCCGAGATTCATAAAACAGCATTGGGTGCAGAAGATTCTGTCGAATGGGAATACTTTGACTCTACCGATAAGGCATTGGCTGCTTTGAGAGCCGAGGGTTATATTATCTGTGCGCTTGAACAAGCTGTTGATAGTGTTGCTTTGCAAGACTTTAAGGTTGAAGCGGGTAGCAAATATGCCATTGTTGCCGGTCACGAGGTGAACGGTGTTGACCAGGCAATCGTTGACAGTTCAGATTTTTGTATAGAGATTCCTCAGGTCGGTACAAAACATTCATTAAATGTTTCGGTGTCGACCGGCGTAGCATTGTGGCACTTCTTTGAGCAGATGATTAACGGAAAGTGATTTGTCTGTTATATATGAAATTGGCAACAGTATAAACTCCCATACCTAAAATTGTGGCAATTCCATAACCGCTTAATGTCATCGGACCAATTTCCCATTGCATTGAGCCGTATGGTGTGTGTTCGGTAATTGACCATACAATCAGGAATTGGAGACAGTAGCAAATTAAAAAGCCAAGGGCAAATTTGTATAATTGCTTCAAACTGTCGTCCTTAGCCTTGAAAACCCAATTTTTGTTCCAGATAAATGAGTTGACAAGTCCTGCTATGTAGCCGAGTGCGTTTGAAACATATTCATTGATTCCGATCACTGATTTACACATAAAAATCACCACGAGTGTCACCAATGTGTTCAGCACACCGACGGCGGCATATTTTGTGAACTGTATGATATGAGCTCTCCTGATTTTTTTCATGGTGACTAACAATCTTTTTCCGAGCGGCGGTCATAACGCAAAACCGGGAGTGCCCAGTTATAATGTATGGCACAGAAGCGAAGTAAGATAACGGTAAATCCACATACACTCTGTTGGATAACCGCATTGAATCCCAACAACATACATACCCAATAAAGTATTCCTCCGGCTATACATGCCGTTGCATATATATCTTTGCGGAAGAAAAGCGGCTCCTCATTAATAAGAATGTCACGCAAAACGCCTCCGAATGAGCCTGTTATCATACCCATTGCGATTGCAACCCACATCGGATAGCCGACAGCGAGTGTCTTTTGTATTCCGATAACTACAAAAAGAGCCAATCCGACAGCGTCAAATATAAAAAGTGTTTTATTAAATCTAACCAGTGTACGCCTGAAAATGACAACAACAGCAAAAGACAGTGCGGTAACTAACAGATAGAGCGGTGTGCTCATCCAGAACACAGGAACGTCAAGCAGAACATCGCGGAGCGTACCACCTCCGATAGCTGTTACAAGTCCGATCGTGTAAGCTCCGAACCAGTCAAATTCTTTTGCGGCAGCCAGGCGAATACCCGAAATGGCAAAAGCTATCGTACCGATAACTTCGATAATGAAAAGAAAAAGTGAGTCCATTATAAAAGTACTATTCTGAATTGGATCTTTGATCTCTGTTTTTATTGTAGAAACGGCAAACTTGGCGTAATCCACATTCCATACATTCAGGACGACGGGCTTTGCAAGTGTATCGTCCATGAAGAATGAGCCAATGATGGGCTTGCGGAATAAGTTCGGCGGGGATGTTTTTCATCAATTCCCGTTCGGTTTGGAGCGGATTACGACTGTTTGTGGTCAGTCCGATTCGTTCACTTACGCGAAAAACATGAGTATCGACTGCCATAGCCGCCTTGTTAAAGACAACAGAAAGGATAACATTGGCGGTTTTGCGTCCCACACCGGGGATTGTCAGCAAATCGTCCATCGTGTCGGGAACTTGTCCGTTAAAACGCTCGACGAGTGCGCGCGCCATCCCGACAAGCGATTTTGCCTTATTATTAGGATATGAAACCGATTTTATAAATTCAAAAACGGCTTCAGGCGTTGAGGATGCAAGCGACTCGGGCGTCGGATATGCCTCAAACAGTGCCGGCGTAATCATATTGACACGTTTGTCGGTGCATTGTGCCGACAAAATAACCGCTACCAAAAGTTGATAGGGCGAGTCATAGTGCAACTCGGTCTTTGCGTCGGGAATTGCCTCGGCAAGATATTTGAGGGTGAAGTCGTAACGTTCTTTTTTTGTCATTGAAGACTCCGACGTTGATTAGTGAGCCGACTTGAATTCGTCAAGGAAACGGACGTCGTTTTCTGAGAACAGACGCAGGTCGTTAACCTGATATTTAAGGTTGGTGATACGTTCTATACCCATTCCGAGCGCAAATCCTGAATAGACTTTGCTGTCTATACCGCAAGCGTCAAGAACGTTGGGGTCAACCATACCGCAACCCAAAATTTCGACCCATCCGGTGTGCTTGCAGAATGAACATCCTTTGCCACCACAAAGGTTACATGAGATATCCATTTCGGCAGAAGGTTCGGTGAAGGGGAAATAACTCGGACGAAGTCTGATTTTTGTCTCAGGACCAAACAATTCACGGGCAAAATATAGAAGTGTCTGTTTCAGATCGGCAAACGATACGTTTTTGTCAACATAGAGAGCTTCAAGCTGGTGGAAAAAGCAGTGTGCACGAGCCGAGATAGCTTCGTTACGATATACACGTCCGGGACAGATGATGCGGATTGGCGGCTCTGAATTGACCATTGCACGCGACTGAACTGATGATGTGTGAGTACGCAACAGAACGTCGGGGTTTCGCTGAATGAAGAACGTATCTTGCATATCACGGGCAGGGTGGTCAGCAGCAAAGTTAAGGGCAGAGAATACATGCCAGTCATCTTCAATTTCCGGACCCTCGGCAATAGTGAAGCCAAGTCGGCGGAAAATGTCAATGATTTCCTCGCGAACGAGCGAGAGCGGATGGCGTGTTCCGAGTTTCAAAGGGGTTGGAGTGCGGGTAAGGTCAATCCCTGCAGTCGCATCTTCAGCCAATTCAACGCTGTCGCGCAATGACTGTATTTTAGCTGTAGCAAAGTCTTTCAACTTGTTAAGCGAGCTTCCCAACTCTTTTTTCTGTTCAACACTAAGGTCTCTGAAGTCATTGAAAAGAGCTGATATAAGACCTTTTTTACTGAGGTATTTAATGCGTAGAGCTTCGACTTCTGACGCTGCGGTAGCGCGAAGGTTCTCTATTTCGGCTGTTAATTGTTGAATTTTCTCTTGCATTATATGATAATCTGTTGTCAGGGTACAAAATTACAAAATTTCTATGTACTTTTGCATCATCATATTCTATTTTTATTGCAATGAAGAGTAATTTCCTTGAAAAAGTCGAGTCAACCATAAAAAAATATGGTCTGCTTACCCCTGAAAAGGGGGCGGTGGTCGTCGCTTTGAGTGGCGGACCTGATTCTGTTGCTCTTCTTGACTCGCTTATCCGACTCGGTTATGATGTTGTGGCGGCTCACTGCAACTTCAATTTGAGAGGGGTGGAGAGTTGTCGTGATGAGATTTTTGTCAAGACGCTTTGTAATAATGAGAATATAAAATTAGAGATAATCTCGTTTGATGTTGAAGCACGACGCCGTATGACAGGCGAATCGGTTGAAATGGCGTGTCGCGAACTGAGATATGAATGGTTTGACGAGCTTGTGAAAAAGTATGATGCACAGGCGTTGGCAACGGGACATCATCGTGATGACAATATCGAAACTTTGTTTCTCAACTTGTTGCGTACTACCGGTTTGCGAGGCGCATCGGGCATAAAACCAAAGGGCGACAGGCGGGTAAGTCCGTTGATTGAATGTTCGCGTGAAGAGATAATGAACTACTTGGCGATGAGATGTTTGGACTATGTTGTCGACCATACCAATAACGAGAATGAATATCGCCGTAATAAGATTCGCAACGTCGTTATTCCGGCTATTGTGTCTCAGTTCCCTGACGCTTGTGAGCGTTTGGCTGCATCAATCGCAAACTTGTCAGATGATTTGAATTTGTTTGATGAGGCAGTCAGCGAGTGGCGTGGCAAATATTTGTCAAGCGAGAATACTGTTGATATTAATGAACTGAAAAGAGATCATAATGCCCCGGTCGCTTTATTATATCGTCTGATTGAACCGTATGGCTTTAACCGTGAACAGATTGCTGATATCATAAATAACGCAACGTCGGGCTCACGGTTCATATCCCGTGAATATGAAGCTGTTGTTTCGCGTGGCATACTGAGAATATCCCGATTAGATGAGTCAGAATTACCGCGTAACCTTAAAATGAAAATAACGGATGTCGCTGATTTTCATGCGTTGACTAATGCTAACCAAGCCACATTTGATGTCTCTATCCTTGAAAATAATCCTAAATGGGAAGTCAGGGCATGGCAATCGGGTGACCGCATCAAGCCGTTTGGCATGAATGGAAAATCAAAAAAACTCAGTGATATTTTCAACGATGCCAAAGCCGATGATCGTGTAAAACACAGCCCCATAGTAGTGACCCGTGATAATGAGATTGTCTGGGTTGCCGGCTTTAGACAAAGCGACCTGTTTCGGGTTGATGAAAACACAAAACAGGTTGTGACAATTTCGTTTTAGCGACGACGAATAATGATATGATTTGATTCTGTAATCACCACATCTACCGCGACGTCGTGGGGCTCAGCGTCTATTTCGTCAACAAGTTGGAAATCATAACCGACCCCGATTTTAGTCGCCCGGCTCTCAGCCAGCAAACGGTCATAATATCCTTTCCCGCGACCAACGCGGTTTCCATTACGGTCGTAAGCGACTGCCGGAACAACGATAAGCTCAATCTCATGAACATCAACCGTATCATCTCCATCGGGTTCTTCAATTAAGAACGCACCGGTTTGCAGCCGTGATTTGTCGTAGGGAAGAATCTCAAGATTTAAGCCGTTGACTCGCGGAAGAAAAAAGTGCTTTCTTCCCGCCCATCTGTCGATAAATTCGTGAGTTGATAGTTCATCGGGCAGAGAGTGATACATCAAAATATGGTCGGCAAGCTGGAAGGCTGCCGATTGTTCAAGACGTTCAAATACTCGGTGGGCTGCATTTAGTTTGTCAGCTGCTGATAGAAGTGCTTTTTTTGCACGGATTGCGCGACGGATGTCATCTTTTTTCATTTGCTGATTTGAATTTTGGTTGTCCCTTCTTCGGGTAGAATCGGGAAGACTGTGTTTCCTGCCGAAATCTCTTCAAGCGCACGTTTAACACCGATGTCAGAACGGTTTATTACACGGAAATATCCGTTTTGACCCTCGATGTCGCGGATAATCAAAGCCTTCAATTGATTAACAATTAAGTTGTGCGAAATGTTGATATAATACCAGCGGGCGGGTATGCCGTTCTGTGCCGCATAGTTGACAAATGAACGGAGCAATATCTCATCAGACGGGAGAGCTTTTTCAATATCTTCAGCCTCGGTAAGAGTTTGACGGTTCATGTCGCAATATTCAAATGCAAATCGTTGAAGAAGTCCGGCATTTACTACATTGATATAATAGTTGGTTATGCCTGATGTATCGACCGGTACATAGATGTCTGGCATTATACCCCCGCCACCATAGACTGTTCGTCCGTGAGCGGTTGTATATTGGTCGCCCAAGTTGAGTTTTACCGAGTCGGCAGTAAATGCCTCGCCATGGGTGTATCGGTCATAAATATCATTGCGATAGCCTACGGCATCGGTATAATCTTTTTGGATGCAACGACCCGACGGGGTGTAATATCTCGCGATTGTAAGACGAACTGCGCTACTGTCGGGTAACTGTGCTTGACGTTGAATAAGACCTTTACCAAATGAACGGCGTCCGATGATGAGACCGCGGTCATTATCTTGGATTGCACCTGCAAATATTTCGCTTGAACTTGCCGAAAACTCATCAATCAAGACTGTCACTCCGGCATCTTTAAATGTTCCGCTACCGTCGCTGAGGTAAATCTCATCGTTAGTTTTATAGCGACCTTTCTTGGCAACGATAACCGATTTAGGTTCAAGAAATTCGTTAGCCATTAAAATTGCAACGTCCATAAATCCGCCGGTGTTTCCACGCAAGTCAATGATATAATTCTTTGCGCCCTCGGATCTCAGCTTGATGAGCGATTGTATAAATTCGTTGTAAGTTGTGCGATTAAAACGTTTTACTCTGATAAAACCGGTTGAATCGTTAATCATATATGATGCATCGATTGACGACACGGGAACATTTCCACGGGTAACATCAAAGTTGAGAATCTTTTTAGATGTAGCACGTTTGATGCCAAGAGATACACGTGTTCCCTCTTCACCTCTTAGTTTAGTCTTTACATCTTCACTCGAAATACCGGTACCGGCAACCGATTCACCGTCTATTGAAACGATACGGTCGCCCGGCATTAATCCTACCTTTTCAGAAGGTCCGCCTGAAATTACTTCGATAACGGTTATCGAGTCGTTGTTAACCATAAACTGGATACCCACACCTGCAAACGAACCTTCAAGTTCTTCATTGACACCCTGTAGCTTTTCGCTCGGAATATAGAACGAGTGAGGGTCAAGGTTTGAGAGAAGTTCGGGCAATGTTTCTTCAAGAAGGCTGTCAAGATCTACTTTGTCGACATATTCGCTCTCAATGAGATTCATAATTGTCGCAAATTTCTTGGTCGATGAAGAAAATCCGGTTGTTCGTTTAAGGAGCCCTCCGGCAAGCATTCCGCAAATAAAGAAAACTGCGGCGATAACCGGAAGCCATTTTAAAAGTGATTTATTTTGTTTCATATATGAATTTAGTCAACTGATTCGATATGTACACACTCAACACCGGCACGTCTTAAAAGGTCTATACCGTCACAAATTCGGTACAACTCATTAAAAACCACTCTCTTGACGCCTGATTGAATGATTAGTTTGGCACATTCTACACATGGCGATGCCGTAACGTATAATGTAGCTCCCTGGCTTGAATTATTGCTACGTGCCACCTTTGTGATTGCGTTGGCTTCAGCATGAAGAACGTATGGTTTGGTTACACCTGCTTCATCCTCACATACATTTTCAAATCCGGCAGGCGTACCGTTATATCCGTCAGATATAATCATCGAATCTTTGACGATGATTGCACCAACTTTTCTACGTTGGCAATATGAATTTTCTGACCATATACGCGCCATGCGCAGATATCGTTTGTCAAGAATTTCCTGTTTGGGTTGCTCCATTGCTAAAGCTTAATGTGTTGTAAAGGTTTTATTTTAGGACTTATCGGCAAAATTAAGCATAATATCCCGATTTATCCCAATTTTATATCAAAATTGTAGATAATCGGGATAATTTTTAACCAAAATTAAGAGCGAATTATCTTCCTCCGGCGGTTGAAGAGTCAACATTAGCGTTGGCTTTGACACGTTTGTTGGCACCACGATTCTGATGTCCCCATTTCAGATTATAGCTGATGCTGATGTATGGCATACGCATATCGAGTCTCATGTGTTGCTCATTGGTATTCCATTTGCTGAGCATCTTTGAGCCTTGATCGTATGTGCCGAAGGGCAAAATCACACCGGCTGAAAATTGCCACTTTTGCCAGTTATAAGAGAGGTCAATGACCGAAATATTTTCGCCCCAGCTGATTTTCTCACCCCAAAGATCATGCTGAGCGCGCACATATTGACCGCCCAATACAAAGCCCCAGTGCATCACGCCGAAACTAATATTCCCACTCCAATTATTGTTGTGAAGTTTATATCCGGTTCCGCTCATTCGCTCCATGCGATATTGTAGATAACCGTTCAAAACAAACCACTTGGGTATGACTTCTATTTGAGGTGCAACGAAAAACGAAAGATTTTTCAATCCATTACTGTTTTCATATGTTGTGATGAGTTTGTTTTCATCCCAATACAAGAGTGGCGTGATTGCATTTGGACTTGTAAACGCTCTGGCTCCAAGCATACCCGATACTCTCGGAATATTGATGTTATAGCGCAGGGTCAACATATATGAATTGGAAGTCTTTAAGTTGGGATTACCGATACGCCATTGAAAGCCATCGAGTTGCTGTGGTGCGATATTTGTTTCAGCCAGCGAAGGGGTAGATTGCCATGATTCAAAACTCAATTTAAACTGATGGTTTTGATTAATTCCGTATGTGACAGTGGCTTGAGGACGGACATTCCAGGAATTGCTACCTTGACCTGTTTCCTTGAACATGAAGTCGGTATATTGTGCACCCATTCCGGCTGTGATTGTGAATTTATTTAATCGTTGAAAATATTCGGCAAAGAAATATACCTTGTCTTGACGCTGATGAAATACGACTCCGCCAAGATTTTCATAAACCGAACGGTTACGGTTGGCGGTATAGGATGCTCCGGCTGTCAGACGTGACTTTGACCAATTCTTGATATAGTTTGTTTCTATACCATACACCTGGTTGCGGTCTTTAATCATTGTGTGAATGTCGTTTAGATAATCCAATGTGCCGGGCAACTGTTCGACATAGTCGGAATATGTTTTTCCAAATAATAATGAACTGCTGAAATCAACAACGAGCATTTGCTTGTTGGCAAAATGTTGTTCAAAATAGACCGATATAGTCGGTTTTTTGCCCATATCCCCATGAGTATCGGTTAGAATAATGTCATCTAATCCGTTGCTGAGCGATAACAGCCCTTCATATCGAAATTTGTCAGAGAACATATCGAAATATGATAAATCGACCATTAAGGTAGTTGTATCGGGCTTAACATAACTGTATGTCGCAATAAAATTACCCATCGAGTTGTCCATTGAACCACCGCGTGAGGTCTCATTTCGTGTAAGGGAAGTACCGTCGGGATAAGTAAAAGTCTCTTTGTAATCGCGATGAGTTTTCAACTTATTGGTAAGTTTGAATTTGCCCCAAAGTTCAAACTGAGAATATCCGTTGTTTAATTTTATATCAGCAAAATAGTTGCCCCATGCCTGATTGAGAGCAGGCATGGCATTTGTCATCAACGACCCTCCGGTTTCGGGGTTTGCAACAATAAAGTTAAGAACATAGTTTGCGCCGTTATATCGAAGTCCGGGATTGGCAATCCACTCCACTCGCTTTATTGTTTCGGGAAGTAGAGAACGCACTTGATCGACAGACGAGACTCGTCCGTTGATGCGAATCTGCACTGACTGACCGGCTGCCTGGATGCTTCCCAGCGCTTCCGTTACCGAAAGCGAGGGAATCATCAGGTTGTTAAGTAATTGTAACCCGTTCTTGGAGTTCTCAACCGCACTTTGTGACGGGATGAAGAGATCCATGTCGGCTTTGTGGATTACTTTTGGAGCTTGAATGGTTATTTCTTGTAACTCGTGTGTGAGTGTCGTATCATTGACTTCGGTCTGTGCCATCAACGGCGCAACCGAAGCCATTACAGATACAATAAATGAATGAACTTTTATATGTCGCATGTTATCAATAATAATTATACGGCGCAAAATTAGAATAAATAAAAATTCTGCGCCATACCCAAATGGGTACGATTGCATTTATTTATAATTTTTATTGAATTTAGAATACAAGTTGTAAATAAGGTGAGTAAAACAAAAAAAGCCGGCATATAGCCAGCTAATAAAACTAAACCCCGAGGTTTGTTTTGCAACAGGGACACTCGGGGGATTCCGTTGCAAAGTTATAAATTAATTTGTAATTTTGCAACAAATTTAAATATAAAATTAGTTCAGTGAAATATTCTGATTATGAAATAGCATTTTCACCGGCTCGTCTTAACCGATACTTGGTTGCATGTGAAGGCAATCGCTCAAAGGCGTTGTCTCTATATCGCCATAACGTAAAATTATGTCAAAAATTTTATGGTATTCTTAATATTTTTGAGGTCGTATTACGTAATGCCATTAATTGTCATTATCAGAAATATTTCGGAGATATAGATTGGATAAGGCATCAGTGCGCAGAAGGAGGAATGCTTGAATGTGCACCTCAAAAGCAGGAGATTGAACGAACGATTGCACTGTTGGAGCGACAAGGAAAATACTCTAATGACCGATTGGTCTCATCGGTAACATTCGGGTTCTGGACATATTTGTTCAATCGTATTCCATTTAGAATTGGAGGTATGAACCTTTTACAGATTTTTCCTCAAAGAACTCCCGGACTTGCCCAGCGTCCAATTTATAATGAACTTCAGGAGATAAAGGCCTTTAGAAATAGGATTGCTCATCATGAGGCAATATGCTTTAACTCTTCAGGAGAGATTGATTTAAATTACGCCTCAGAAAAATTAGATTTAATCAAGAAATATGTATTATTTTTGGGTTATAATCCCATTGAATTATTCTGGGGAACAGGAATACGTCCGTATTCTTTGATTGATAAAATTAATAATATTTCATCAATCGAATAATTGTTGTAAATTTTTCGATTAAATCAGCTTGTCATTTGTTGCGGCAACAATGGCTTCAGAGATATTGCGCACGCCAAGTTTCTCAAAGAGCTGTTTGCGATATTTCTTGATTGTGTCGGGCGAAAGACACATCTTTTCAGCAATTTCAGTCATCGTAAATCCTTGAGTTGATAAGGTGATTACCGATTTTTCGCTTTCGGTGAGAGTTGGCGCGCTCTGTTTGTTCCACCGTTTGGTCTTAAGATTATATTTATAAAATTCTGATGACCCAATACGATGCACTTCAATCTGCCCGGGGGCTGTATGGCTCGAAATTGAGATAACACAAATTGCAAGCCAAATACGATTATCCGGAGTCAATGCTAATGGGGTGAGTTTATGGTGAATCAGAACCGGGTGATTGTTATTCAGAATATGAAAGTCATATTGGATATACAATTCTTTGCGATTTTCGGGAGGTGTTGATTCGAAAAAAGAGAATCCGGCTTTGTTGATTTCAAGTAAAAGTGGCTGCTCATCTTTCGGTACATAGTTAAGATAAAAACGGTAGTTGAGTTCATAAACTTCGTCAGGTGTCAAACCACCAAGAAACAACGAGTTTGGAGATACATAAAGAAAGTTCTTCTTGAAATAGTCGATAATGTAAACACTTTGATATGTAGCGCGTGAAAAAGACTCTGCCGTGCGAATGAAATCGTCAACTCGGTTATAGTCAAGATTTTCAGAACATTCAACTTTATTTTCAGGAATAAAAAATTTATCGACTGACACCATAATACATTTTATTTAGAGCATATCGGGATTAAGACCATGGAAATTGTCAATTATCAGGTCGGCTTTTCCGGAAAGGTTTTCGCGTGAATTTGTTGTAGCGAGTGCAACAACTTTTGCACCTGAACGACGGCCTGCCTCAATCCCTTGTATTGAGTCCTCAAAAACAACACAATCCTCAGGTTTGCAGCCAAGTGCTTGCGCAGCTTTGATATAGCCCTCGGGGTCGGGTTTTGATTTGCTCACCATTGTCCCGTTGATGATTTTGTCAAAGCGTGATTTCATCCACGGAATTTGTTTAAAAAGATATTCCATCTTCATGTCATCGCTACTGGTGACAATCGCGATTTTCCAGCCTGAGGATTGGAGCCGGTCAAGAAATTCGGTCACTCCGTCAAAAACCGGATAGACAATGTTGTCTTCAAAGTCATGCACCATCCTGACAATGTCATCTTGAATAGTTTTGTCGGGAAAATAGCGTGAAAGAATATCTTTTAGCGTGGTTCCCTTGATGTCGTATGCAAACGTGGGTGAGGGGAGTTGATGTTTCAACCCAACCTGACGCCAAAATTCAGTATATAATGGTTCGGTGTCAATCAAAACACCATCAAGGTCAAAGAGTGCGCCCCTCGCGGGCGCCAATATGCAGTTGTTCATTATAGATTAAAATTTTATATTGCAAATTTCGTAAATCTTTGGCGATTAAGTGAACATTTTGAGTTAAATTTGCATATTATTTATAAAAAGAAATGGAAAAAACATCAGAAAATACGTCACCGATGACGCTGGGCACGCGCTCGGTGGGGACTCTTCTTGTCCAATATTCCATTCCTGCTATTATCGCGAGTGTCGCCACTTCGCTATACAATATTATTGATAGTATCTTCATCGGGCACGGTGTGGGACCGATGGCAATTGCCGGATTGGCAATTACGTTTCCGCTCATGAACCTTGTTACGGCTTTCGTCATGCTCGTCGCTGCCGGTGGTGCCGCAATCAGTTCGATTTTTCTTGGTCAGCACAATTTAGACAAGGCTACCGATGTCATTAATAATGTAATGACGATGTCGCTGATTCATTCAGTTGTTTTTGGCGGACTCACATTGATATTTCTTGATCCAATTCTTTACTTTTTTGGTGCAACTCCCGAAACTATTCCCTACGCGCGTGAATTCATGCGTATAATTCTATATGCTACACCGATTTCATACGTATTTATCGGTTTGAACAGTATTATGCGTGCGACCGGCTATCCCCGTAAGGCGATGATCTCGGCTCTGCTGTCGGTTGTTGTCAACCTGATTTTGGCACCGATATTTATCTTTGTTTTAGATAAAGGTATTGCCGGAGCTGCAATGGCAACAGTCTGCGGTCAAACCGCCGCCTTTATCTGGGTGCTTCATCACTTCATGTCAAAAAAGAGTTTTGTCCATTTCAAACGGGAAAACTCTTGGTTCAAGCGGTCTATAATGAGCAAAATTTATGCCATCGGGTTATCCCCGTTCCTGATGAATATTTGTGCATGTGTTGTCGTGATTTTTATTAATAAGGCTCTGCTTCAAAGCGGAGGTGCCGACGGCAATCTGGCAATCGGCGCTTATGGAATCTTGAACCGTGTGACAATGTTCTTCGTTATGATTGTCTTCGGTGTAACTCAGGGTATGCAACCGATTTTGGGGTTCAACTACGGTGCCGGTAACTGGGATCGTGTGATGAAAACATTGAAAACAGGTATTTATATCGGCGTGGCTATAACAACTGTCGGTTGGATTTTGACTCAGACAATTCCATCGACTTTGAGCGAATTGTTTACGTCTGACAAAGCCTTGATTGATTTGGCGACTTCAGGATTTCATATCTATTTCTTGATTTATCCGTTGGTCGGATGCCAGATAGTTATTCAAAACTTCTTTCAATCAATCGGAAAACCTCAGTTGTCAATTTTCCTATCGCTCACTCGTCAATTATTGTTCCTCCTCCCGTTCCTGCTTATTCTCCCGAAAAAATTCGGAATTCCAGGTGTTTGGGCTTCAATGGCAGGCAGCGATTTTATTGCATTTGTCATAGCTGTAATCACGGCAATTATTATGGTGCATAGATACAGCAAAAAATTTAAAAACCAATCATCAGATAATGGTACACCAGTTCGACAATCTGCGTCTTGACCCGGCAACCGCTTTTGACCCGGTTGATCAAAAAATATATTTCAGTCAACAACTTGGTATTGATGCTAATAGAATTACGGCAGTTGTCCCATTCCGCCGTTCGATTGATGCCCGACAAAAGCGTGTTGTCGTCAACTTGTCGGCAAGAGTTTATGTAGATGAACAACCGCCTGAACAGCCGTTAGATTTACCCGAAGTAAAATATCAGGATGTATCAAAGGCTAAGCCTGTAATTATTGTCGGAGCCGGACCTGCCGGACTCTTTGCGGCTCTGCGCCTGATTGAGCTGGGACTAAAACCGATTGTGCTTGAACGCGGAAAAGATGTTGACGCCCGACGTAAGGATATGGCTCGCATAGCCCGTGAAAATATTGTGGATCCTGACTCTAATTATTGTTTTGGTGAGGGTGGGGCAGGTGCTTATTCTGACGGCAAACTCTATACCCGAAGTAAAAAACGTGGTTCGGTTGATAAAATTCTATCGGTATTCTATCGTCACGGTGCTCAAGCCGATATTCTCGTTGACGCTCATCCCCATATCGGAACTGACCGTCTCCCCGTTGTGATAAAAAATATACGCAACACGATTTTGAATTGTGGCGGAGAAGTTAGATTTGGTGCAAAGGTAACCGACTTGATTATGAAAGATGGCACGGTTGTCGGTGTAGAAACTGCCGACGGTTCTACCTTTGAAGGACCTGTAATTCTTGCTACCGGACACTCTGCCCGCGACATATATCATCTTCTGAAAGAAAAAAATATTGAGATGCAACCAAAGGGCATTGCCGTTGGCGTACGTCTCGAACACCCCCAGGTACTGATTGACCGTATTCAATATCATTCCCCCAAGGGACGTGGCAAATATCTGCCGGCTGCCGAATACTCGATGTTGACCCGTGTTGACGATAGAGCTGTCTATTCTTTCTGCATGTGCCCGGGTGGATTCATCATTCCTGCCGCAAGTGGCGAAAATCAGTTGGTTGTCAACGGAATGTCTCCTTCAAATCGTGGTACAAAATGGTCAAACTCAGGTATGGTTGTCGAAATTTTACCCGAGGATATTGAGCCTGACAGCGATGATTCGTTGAAGATGATGAGGTTTCAGGAAGACATTGAAAAACGCTTTTATGATGAAGCCGGACAAACCCATAATGCCCCGGCTCAGCGTATGATCGATTTTGTAGAATCCCGTCAGTCATCCGATCTACCATCGACCTCCTATGCTCCCGGCATTCATCCTGCACGAATCGACAAACTTCTCCCACCCTTCGTCGCTAAACGTCTTCAAAAGGGTTTTGCTGAGTTTGGTCGCAAACAGCGTGGCTTCTTGACAAATGAGGCCGCTCTGATTGGTGCCGAAACGCGAACATCTTCTCCCGTCCGCATACCTCGCGACAAAGAAACAATGATTCATATCTCGACCCCCGGGCTTTATCCCGTTGGCGAAGGTGCCGGCTATGCAGGTGGTATAGTCTCTGCCGCTATTGACGGCGAGCGCGCCGCCGAAGCCGTAGCCAACCAAAAAGTAAAAAAATAATCCTGCTTTGTTTGATGGGCGAGCCTTAGTATTTTTCACGTAAGGAGGGATTGCTTTGCATAGATAATATGCTTATTTTTAATACACAGTACAGGAATTTTTTACTCAAAATAATAACTGGCTAAATGACAAGGTTTTATGTTTAAGATTTGTAAAAATCCAAACATTTAAATTGCTATTTTGTGCAAAAATCCAAACATTTAAATCGTCGTTTTGTGCAAAAATCCAGACATTTAGACTGAAAAAGGATTGTAAGAAAACAACAAAAGCCCCCTGATGGAGGCTTTTGATACGTTATGAGAATAAGGATTATTTTGCTTGTTCAGGTTCGGGAGCGATGAGTTTGTAACCCTTACCGTGAATGTTGATAATCTCGATAGAGGGATCATCTTTAAGGTGTTTACGAAGTTTGGTGATGTAAACATCCATTGAACGAGCGTTAAAGTAGTTGTCGTCAATCCAGATGGTTTTAAGGGCAAAGTTACGCTCAAGAATTTCATTGATATGTGAGCAGAGAAGACTGAGAAGTTCTGACTCTTTAGTGGTGAGTTTGGTGACACGGTCGCCAATCATAAGCACCTGTTTCTGAGTGTCAAAGGTGAACTTACCAATCTTATACATCGTGATTTCTTTACCTTTTTTGCCTCGTACGCGACGGAGGATTGCCTCGATACGGAATACCAACTCTTCGATTGAGAAGGGTTTGGTGATATAGTCGTCAGCACCGATTTTAAAGCCTTCAAGAATATCTTCTTTCAATGCTTTGGCAGTCAAGAAGATAATAGGTACTTCGCTGTTGACTGTGCGAATTTCTTGTGCGAGTGTGAAGCCGTCTTTTTTAGGCATCATCACGTCAAGAAGACAAATGTCATATTTCCCTTTGACAAATGCTTTGTAGCCACTTTCGCCGTCGGCAAACAAGTCGGCGTTGAAGCCTTTGGCTTGGAGATATTCTCTGAGGAGCATGCCAAGATATTCATCATCTTCGCATAGCAGAATACGAACGCGTTCTTCCATAATAGTCTCAGTTTTTTGTTATTGGTAATGTTATTATAAATTTTGTTCCTTGATTAATTTCGCTTTCAACCTTGATTTCACCCTTGAATGCGTGAATCATTTTTTCAACGTAGGCGAGTCCGAGACCAAAGCCTTTGACATCATGCCTGTTACCGGTTGAAACACGATAGAATTTTTCAAATATTCGTCTTATATCTTCTTTCTTGATGCCGATACCGTTGTCCGACACCACAATCTCAAGCCGGTTGCCCGAAATGTCACGGGTGGTGACATTCAATTGCAGCGGACGGTCTTCCTGACGATATTTTACTGCATTATCGAGAAGATTGAAAATCACATTTGTAAAATGCATTTCATCAACCATGATTGTTGAATCGGTTGCATTTAACGATGCGGTTAGATTCCCGCCATATCGTTCAACTTTGAGCTTAAATGTCTTTGTGATATTCTCAATTGCTTGGTTAGCGTCAACATCCTGAAGACGAAGCGATGTCTTATGACGGTCAAACATTGACATTTGAAGCACCTTCTCAACTTGGAAACGGAGTCGTTTTGTCTCATCCATTATTACGGTCGAGATATGTTGAAGCATATTTGGCGATTTCCTGACACTGTCATCATTCAACATCTGTGCAGCCAACGAAATAGAAGATATAGGTGTCTTGAATTCGTGGGTCATATTGTTGATAAAGTCGTTTTTCATCTCGGTCAATTTCTTTTGACGGAATGCTATCACGATTGTATAGACAAATGTGCAAAACAAAATGAATGTAAAGATAAAAGTCGGAATTATCAGCTTGATTGACGACAACAAGAATTTTTGTTTGTCAGGGAAATATACCTTTAAATAATTAATACGTGGCGACGGGTCATTGGGGAAAAGTGTTTGCACAAACATATTGTTGTCCCCTTTCAAAAGGCTTGTGAACCCGTTGGTTGTGTAAACGTTACGACCGCTTTTGTTAACAACGGCAAACTCAAACGGGAGGTCGATACCATTGTTCTCAAATTCATTTTTCAGATAACGACGAACGGTGGTCGAGTCGGCGCGTTCTTCGATCGGACGGTTTGATGACTGGGTCATAATGCTCAAAATCAGCTGGTCGGCGAGTCCTTTATGATAAAGATATTGACCTTTCAACACCTCTTGCATCGACTTGTAGTGATCAAGCACACCGTTTGACGGCGTTTGCAAACGAACTATATTCTCGGCATCGCCCTTGATTGACAGGTCGGTTTCAATACCGCTTTTGGTTGTAAAACGGAGGGTTACCCCGTCGACCTGAGGAGGTGTACCGGCATATTCAGCGTATGTTGTTCCAACCTGTAGTCTGACAAGTTCTTTTTCAAGATAGTGGCTGGTTTCGTCCTTTACGAGCATTTGTGTGACCGAATAGAGGCTGCGTTTGACGCTCTCGGCAAACTGGTCATCACGCATCTTGATCATGTTTTCCATATACATGATCTGCATGTAGAGCAAGCCTGCAAAGGTCAATGCCATTATCACTGTCAGCAACCAAATGGTCGATTTCTTCATAAATTCCTTATCCTTTCCTGCAAGATGCAGCGAAGCTTAATTTTAATAAATTTTTATATATGTTATATTAACAATTAAAATTCTCGAATAGTTGACTTTTATTTAAGGTTTTAATTGTCTGTTTTAACAATTCGCGTCAAAATTAACATAAAAATGTGAATTATGCAAATTTTTCTCCGTAATTTGAATGATATTAATTATCATCTTCGTTATTCGTGCCTTCAGCAGGTAATGTTTTATGGAGCAGTAAAAATCCGCCGACTCCGGCAACAAGCGAACCTACGACAATACCTAACTTAGCCATATCGAGCAGGTGAGCACCGTTTGCTGTTGAGCTGTCAAACGATAGGTTGGCGATGAACAGTGAAACGGTAAATCCAATACCACCGAGCACCGCGATCGATGCGATCATCTTCCAGTTTGAACCTTCGGGCATAGGCGCGAGTTTAAGTTTCACACTTGCGAAAGAGAAGAGGAATATGCCGAGGAATTTGCCAAGTACCAGTGCCAATATAATGGTGAGCGAAAGTCCGGCAAAGATTGATGCGGGCTGTATGTCGAGCAGATAAATTCCGGCGTTGGCAAACGCAAATAGCGGAACGATAAGATAATTGACAACCGGATGCAATGAGTCTTCAAGATCTTGAAGCGGTGAAATCACTTTATCTGAAGCCGATTCTATTTCTTTGAGATGGTCCATCTGCTCGTGGGTGAGAATTGTACGGGCATGGAGTGTTTCATCATCCTCTTGTCTGAAATTGCCAATCGCACGACGAATTATTTTAATGTATTTGACCGGAGCATAAACAGGAACGGCAGGAACGCAGAACGCAACCAACACGCCGGCAATTGTCGGGTGAATTCCTGAGTTGAGGAACAGGAACCAAACGACACCACCTATAAGGAAATAAAACATTTTTGATTGTACCCCGAATCTACCGCCCATATAAAGCACAAGCAGCAACACCAATGCATAAACAAGGAACATTGCCTGAATGTGTCCCGAATAGAACGCCGCAATCACGATGATACCACCGATATCATCGACTACCGCAAGTGTTGTCAGGAATATTTTTAATGAAATGGGCACTCGGTTGCCGAGCATTCCGAGAATACCGAGCGAAAATGCTATATCGGTTGCCATCGGGATAGCCGCGCCGTCAACATAGTCGCTTCCGTGTCCCATTGCAAAGAATATTAAAACCGGAACCGCCATACCGCCGATTGCCGCAATTATAGGTAACAATGCCTGACGTACAGACGCTAATTCACCGACAAGCACTTCTCGTTTTATCTCAAGTCCGATAGTGAAAAAGAATATCGCCATCAACGCATCATTAATAAACTGTAAAACAGTCATCGGATGTCCGTCATGGCTGAAAACGTTAAAGTCGCCGACTTGAAGTCTTATTTCCTGATTCCAGAAATCAAAATATAAGTTGTTTAAACCGGGTATATTGGCAACAATTAAAGCGAGTAACGTCGCTACAATCAATACGTTACCCCCCGACGCATAGTGACGCAAGGTTTGACGGGCAGAATAAAACACGCGGCGAATTCCGTGCTGATTTTCATTAAAATCTTTTTCGTGACTTATTGTTTGAGACATAATGGGTGTGAATTTTGGGTTATAATTACATTATTTTAACAAATCAAGAATACTATTTGTTTCCGTGTGATTAATAAAAATATCGACTTCCTTAAAAAAATACCCTCTAATGTTTTGCCAATTAAAGAATTATGCGTAAATTTGCACGCCATTACGATAGGATGCCTTACCAGCATTCGCTCTAAAGCTTTGATAATAAAAAAATTACACAAATACAAAAATGAAAAAAGATATCCATCCTTCAAATTATCGCGAAGTGGTTTTCAAAGATATGTCTAACGACGAAATCTTCATCACTCGCTCAACTGTAGCTGCCAAGGAAACAATCGAAGTTGATGGCGTTACTTATCCTCTCGTAAAACTCGAAATCACCAGCTCTTCTCACCCCTTCTTCACAGGTAAACAGAAACTCGTTGACACCGCAGGTCGTGTTGATAAGTTCATGAGCCGTTACGGTGACCGTCGTAAAAAATAAATTTGAGCTTAACTTGTTTATTATAAACCCGTGACTCTATTGAGTCGCGGGATTTTTTTATCTGTCAAAAAACACGAGAGGCGATGCCGTCAGGCACCACCTCTTGTGAATCATTTTATGAGAAGAAGTTACTTTTATCAATCTTCAAGTCCTACGGCATAATAGACTTTGCGTTTGGGGTTGGAAGGATAAACACCGGTGATAAACATCACTTTGTCATAGCCTGATGTGTCAGACATTATCGCACGATAAATCTTTTGAACATCATCGCCGGTTGAGACGCGAGTGTTGTTGATGTCAAGAATAATGAATCCGGATTTGATACCTGCATCCTTGAATTTACCATTATTTATATCTGAAACTGAAACACCATTGGTGAGTTCAAGTTTCTTGAGCAGATCTTTGTCAGCCGCTTTAAGAGTACAGCCGAGTTCGGCAAAGTCGCCGGCTCGCGTAACAGCTGTGTTGCCCGCTGAGTTGCGGAGCGTTACAGTCGAATTAGCACGTTTGTTGTCGCGGTAATATGTAATATCAACTTTGTCGCCGGGGCGAAGTTTGGCAATTTCTTCCTGAAGCTGTGCAGTGTTTCCGGTTGGTGCGCCACCGATTGCAGTGATAACATCACCTTCCTTAATGCCTGCTTCAAATGCGGCACTTCTGTCTTCAACTTTGCCAACATAGATACCTGAATTGACAGCGGTTATGTCTTTCTCTTTCGCAAGTTCGGGCGTGAGTTCGGTGTATCCGATTCCGAGGAACGCACGTTGAACGGTTCCATATTGTTTAAGGTCGGTTACAATTTTCTTTACAATAGATGTCGGGATTGCAAATGAGTAACCGGCAAAGTTGCCTGTGTGTGAATAGATTGCGGCATTGATACCTACCAATTCACCGCGAAGGTTAACGAGCGCGCCTCCCGAGTTTCCGGGGTTGACAGCCGCATCGGTTTGTATGAATGATTCAATTCCGTTTGATGCGCCGTGGGTCAACGCTGAAACATTGCGTGCTTTTGCGCTTACTATACCTTTGGTTACGGTTGAGGTGAATCCGAACGGATTACCGACTGCAAGCACCCATTCGCCGACACGGATATCTTCAGAATTTCCGATGGGGATTACGTGGAGATCATCGGCTTCAATTTTGATGAGCGCAAGGTCAGTGGTCGGGTCTGACCCAATCACTTTTGCAGTAAAATTGCGGTTGTCGTTGAGCGTGACATCGAGACGTTCGGCACCGTCAATAACATGATGGTTGGTTACGATGTAACCGTCTTTGCTCAAAATAACGCCTGAGCCGAGACCAAGCTGACGTTCGCGGGGCTGCTCGGGTTGTTGTTGGCGACGTTGGCGATTGCCGCCACCGCCAAAGAAAAATTCAAAGAACGGGTCGGCAAAAGCTTCCCCTCCGTTCTGTGCGTATCCGCGTGGAGTTGCATAGCTTTTGATGCTGACAACACCGTTGACGGTCGATTCAGCCGCGTTGACAAAGTCGGTCGGTTCTGCGGGCATACTTGCCGCTACTGTATATAATGAGCCTGAATTGCTTTTTTCTGTCAGCAAAGGTACGCCTGCTTTAGGGGTAGATGAGCCAACAGCAAAAATAGTTGCCAACGACGATGAAATTGCAACGCCGGCAGCGATCAATGATATTTTCAGATTGTTGTTCATACTTGTATAATTGTTAAATCAATGAATTGGTTAAGTTAAATTTTTACTTAAATTGGTTGGTTTTTAACATTTGACGCAAAAATAATACTTTGGTTTAATACTCACAATAGAACTTGTAGGAAATTATATTTAATTAAATATTGAGCTGTGTTTTGCTACATTTTTTGATAAAAAAGTTGTAAAAATTAGATAATACCATTTAAACATGTCAAAAATCGTGCCATAATTTGGAAAACGCCCGACTATGTCTTAATTTTGTATATGTCTTTTGTAAATTAAACTGATCATTCAGATTTTTATTATGTTTCAAATCCGACGATTGCTCAAAACTGGTTTTGCGTTTTTTGTCTCTCTTTTGATTTTGACCGGATGTAACTCTTCTCGAAAATTTGCTTCCGATCCGATCTATGATATGGGTAGATATCGCACTGAAACAAAAAAATCTACACCACAAAAGCAAACGTCTCCTACCGTTAACAAGGATAAACAGAATTCATCCAAGCTAAATCCGTCGGCTTCGGCTCTGGTTGCTGAGGCAAAAAAGTGGATTGGCACTCCCTATCGTTATGGTGGACACTCGCGCTCGGGAACCGACTGCTCGGGTTTTGTAATGGAAGTTTTCCGCGCTGCTGTCGGCATCGAGTTGCCGCGTACGTCAAGAGACCAACATAAAAACTCAATCCGCATCGACGCCAAACAGCTTGAAGTCGGCGACCTTGTATTTTTTGCCACCGGCGGAAGTGGCGGGGGGGTGAGCCATGTCGGAATATTTATAGGTGATAACAATATGATTCACGCTTCGACTTCTCGCGGCGTGATGATAAGCGGTCTTGGTGAAAAATATTGGGTAAAGAATTATCACAGTGCCGGTCGGGTGGCTAAGTTTAAAAATATGACCTCTAAACAATCATCTGTTCCGGCTGTCGGGACTTGGGAAACAATACCAGCCCAAACGGCGCCGGCTCCTACTCCGGCTAAAACATCCAAATCGACTCCTGTTAAAGCCGAAGACGTCAGAGCCGCGGTCAAATCTAAGGTTAAGGAAAAAGTAAAAAAGACAGTCAAGGAGAAAGTAAAAAAAGAGGTGAAAAAACAGGCTAAAGCTTCGACCCAAAAAGCTAAAGCAAAGCCTGTCAAGAATGCCAAGGCTCAGCCTGTTCAGTCAAATACGCCTCCCAAAAACACCGTTGAAGTATCTCATACCGATCTTGAAAAAATTTTAAATCAGAATAATTCTGAAACAAAAAACGATATTTTCGATTGACAATATCCACCTCCCAAAATCATATTATTATAATTAATGTGATTTTTTTTGATAAAAAAATTAACAAAATTTGAAACTCTCAACATTTTAATCTAAATTTGTAGCCAATAAAGAAGGTTTTCTCCTTTAAGGCAAATATTTCCCGTTTAAAAAATGGAATTGATATGTTAAAAAAATTTTTTATAACACTTCTTGCAACTATCACAGGAGTTTGGATTTCTGTTGGACTGTTCTTTCTTTTAGGGCTTGTTTTTATCGGTGCGATTGCTGCATCACAAGATTCAAATACAACAAAAATCGAACGTCATTCAGTGCTTTATCTTAAACTTAGTGGCGAAATAACCGAACGTCGAAATATTAATTCTATTCTCGAAGGTTTATCAGGACAGGGCAGTGGCCAGTCGCTTTATGAGATTGTTTCATCTGTTCGTGCCGCAGCTACAAATAAAGATATTGATGGAATTTTTATTGAAGCCGACGGCGCATTAGCCGGAACTGCAACACGTCTCGAAATCGTGCAGGCTCTGAAATATTTCAAGGAGACAAGTGAAAAATGGATTGTTGCCTATGGCGATTCTTATACCCAGGGCGACTACTTTTTGTCATCGGTAGCCGACTCAATCATCGTTAACCCGATGGGTGGTGTTGACATTCACGGTCTTGCGTCAACAACATACTTCTACAAAGGCTTGCTCGACAAACTCGGTGTTAAAATGCAAATTCTCAAGGTCGGCACATACAAGAGTGCTGTCGAGCCGTTTATGCTCACTGATATTAGCGAAGCCAATCGCGAGCAGCAACAACTTTTCCTCGGTCAAATTTGGAATGAGGTAACCGATGTTATTGCTGTTTCTCGTGGTGTGGACCAGGCTGATGTTAACAACTGGGCTGACAATCTCGTGATGACAGCTGATGCTCAGTCTTATGTCCCACAACGCATAGTTTCATCGGTCGAATATCGCCACAAAGCTATTTCATTACTCAAACAACTGACTGATACTGATGAAGATGATGATGTTAACTTTATCACTCCCGAACAGTATGTTGCCTCGGCAAAAATTCCTCACACTGACAAAACTTCAAACAACATTGCCGTTTTGTTTGCCGAAGGCGAGATTTCTGATTCAGGTCGCGAAGGTATTATCGGACCTAAGATGGTCGCTCAGATTGAAAAACTCATTAAAGATGACAATAATGACGGTCTGATTATGCGAGTTAACTCACCCGGTGGCAGCGCATTCGCTTCTGAACAGATTTGGGAAGCCCTCCAGCGTTATAAAGCAACCGGACGTCCGTTCTATGTTTCGATGGGCGACTATGCGGCTTCAGGTGGCTATTATATTTCATGTGGTGCCGATCGCATTTATGCTCAGCCTGTTACACTTACCGGTTCAATCGGTATCTTTGGTATGATTCCATGTATCGAAGGTCTCTTACAAGACAAACTTTCGGTTAATCAAGCTGTTGTCGCTACAAATAAAAATGCAAACTTCATCTCTGTTACTCAGCCTCTTAACGAGCAACAAACCGCCCACATGCAGCAGATGATTAATCGCGGATATGAGGTGTTCACTTCTCGTTGTGCTGCCGGTCGCGATATGCCCATAGACTCTATTAAGGCAATTGCCGAGGGTCGTGTCTGGGATGGCCGCACAGCTTGGCGCTTGGGTCTTGTTGACCGTCTGGGTAATCTTGAAGACGCTATTGCCGACATGGCTCAACAGCTTGAGTTTACTTCAAAATATACCGTGACAACCTATCCCAAACAAAAATATGATTTTTGGGAACAGCTTGAAGAGCTGCAGGATGCCGGTTTGATTCGTCAATATATCCTGAAAACATCGACCGACCCGACTGCCGAAATTCTTCGTACAGCTGAGAAAGTCAAAGACTGGTCGCCGGTTCAGGCGCGTATGATGGAGACTGTTATTAATTGATAACCCTTATCCCGCGTGAAACCGAATAAATTCATATCGCAGTTTGTCCTTTATCCTGCTTCACTTCTTTATGGAGCCGGTGTGGGGGTGCGCAATATGATGTTCAAGAGCGGGATTTTCAAACAACGTTCTTTTCAAGTCCCGGTAATCGTTGTCGGTAACATTGCTGTTGGTGGAACAGGTAAAACTCCACACGCTGAATATATCATTTCATTGCTGAAGAAGAACCATACTGTTGGTGTCCTTAGTCGTGGATATGGACGTCGCACTCATGGCTTCCGTATGGTTGATGACAAGTCAACGCCCCGCACGGTCGGCGATGAACCATATCAGATGTATCACAAATTTGGTGGAAACAAAGTGTTTTTCGCCGTTTGTGAAGACCGCGTGAGGGGCATAGAAAATATGCTCAAATTCCATCCCGAAATTTCGGTGTTTGTGCTTGACGATGCGTTTCAACATCGTTATGTAAAACCCTCGGTCGCAATTGTTTTGATGGAATACAGTCATCCGATTTTCAATGATTCGCTTCTCCCTTACGGTCGTTTGCGTGAGCCTGCCGACTCGGTCGAACGTGCCGACATCGTTGTCGTTACCAAATGTCCTTCAGATGCTAAGCCGCTTGAATTCAGAATGTTGAAACATAATCTCAACCTGTTTCAATACCAGAAACTGTTTTTCTCAAAGTTCACCTATCGCACTCCGGTGCCGTTGTTTCCCGATGTGGCAAAGTCGGTCGAATCTTTCAAGTGGCTTGATAAAGACGACACGTTGCTTGCCGTTTGTGGAATCGGCAATCCTCGTCCGTTCATCGAGCATCTCCGCTCGTTTGGCGCGCTCGTCCGTGTTAAAGTATTTAATGACCACCACTACTATAAAGAACGTGATTTCAAAGAGATTGCCCAACGTTTTGCTCAATTGAAAGGTAATCACAAATTTATAATGACAACAGAGAAAGACGCTGTCCGTATTCTGTCGTCAAACGAATTCCCCGACAAACTCAAACCATTCATCTATTTTATTCCGATTGAAGTAGAATTTGAAGGATTACCCGGAGGCGATTCTTTTGACGAGACAATTGAAAAACTTATCCGCAATGCTCGCTTTGCGGTTAAAAAATAATAATCATTGACGCCTGACAAAACCTTAATCGGTGAATCGGCGTTTATCTGTTTATAATTTAAAACATAAATTATGATCGAACAAATCAGACAAACCGCCGACTTTTTGTCGGAACGTATAACAGGCAAAATGCCTGAGATTGCTATCATTCTTGGGACAGGTCTCGGACCAATCGTCGATTATATCGAAGAGGCTCAGTTTATACCATATGCCGAGATTCCTAACTTCCCTATATCAACCGTTGAGGGTCATAGCGGAAATCTCATTTTCGGTAAAATGTCGGGTAAACGTGTCATGGCAATGCAAGGTCGTTTCCACTACTACGAGGGTTATGACATGAAACAGGTCACATTCCCTGTTCGTGTCATGCAGGCTCTCGGAATCAAGACCCTCTTGGTCAGCAATGCTGCCGGTGGTATGAATAAAGATTTCAAGGTTGGAGATGTCATGGTTATTACCGATCACATCAACCTTTTCCCCGAAAATCCGTTGCGTGGTCATAACTACAACGAACTCGGAACCCGTTTCCCCTCGATGACCGAAGCCTATTGTCAGGAATATATCGACAAAGCTTTTGAAATTGCTTGCCGTCGTGATATGCGCCTTGTTCAGGGTGTATATGTCGGAACTCCCGGACCGACATTTGAAACACGTGCCGAATATGAATATTTCCGCATCATCGGCGGTGATGCCGTCGGTATGTCCACCGTTCCTGAAGTAATCGTTGCCAACCATGCCGGAATGAAAGTATTTGGTCTTTCTGTAATCACCGATCTTGGAGGCAAAGACATCAAAATCGCACCATCTCACGAAGAAGTTCAACAGGCTGCCGTTACTGCTCAACCGACTACTGTTGCTCTTATCACCGAGATGGTAAAAGCTATCTGATATGGATCAAAAATTAACTGAAATATCAACAATAGGGGAATTCGGTCTTATTGACCGTCTTACTTCCGACCTCAAGACAGTCAACGAATCTACACTCCGTAGTGTCGGTGACGATTGCGCCGTCTTGTCCTATCCCAAAACCGACGTTCTCGTTTCAACCGACCTCTTGCTTGAAGGTGTTCACTTCGATTTGACCTACGTTCCGTTGAAACACTTGGGATATAAATCAGCGGTTGTAAATTTCTCCGATATATACGCAATGAACGGGCGTCCTCGCCAAATCACAGTGTCGCTCGGAATCTCAAAACGTTTCGCAGTTGAACATATTGAAGAACTTTACAGCGGAATAAAACTTGCGTGTCAGGTTTACGGCGTTGACCTCGTCGGTGGAGATACAACATCATCGCGTCAGGGGCTTGTAATCAGCATCACCGCTATTGGTGAAGCCGAACATTCAAAGGTCGTAAGCCGTGACGGTGCCAAAGACACCGACCTTATCTGCGTATCAGGTGACCTCGGTGCTGCATATATGGGACTCCAACTGCTTGAACGTGAAAAATTTGCATCAGCAGGTCAGAAAGACTTCCAACCCGACTTTGCCGGCAAAGAATATCTTGTTGAACGTCAGTTGAAGCCCGAAGCCCGCAAAGATATAATCGAAGAACTCGACAGGTTAGGTATTGTTCCAACATCGATGATGGACATATCTGACGGACTCTCATCTGAACTGCTTCATATCTGCAAACAGTCAAACACCGGTTGCCGAGTATATGAAGACCGTATTCCCATTGACTATCAAACAGCTTTGATGGCAGAGGAACTTAACATGAATCTCGTTACTGCGGCACTCAACGGAGGCGAAGACTACGAACTCCTATTCACTGTTCCACTTCACAGCCACGATCAAGTTTCTAAGATTCCCGGCATCAAAGTTATCGGACACATCACCAAACCCTCCCTCGGCTGTGCCTTGATAACCCGTGACGGCAACGAAATCCCGTTGAAAGCCCAAGGCTTCAACCACATGTCACCCGTCGAAGAAACCAAATAACATACATTATAATATAATAAAAAGGCAAGGCTACCAAACGATAGCCTTGCTTTTTTATCCCTAAGTGATCCGGTTGGGAGTCTTTCAGCGAAAGCGCTTCGCGATTACGAACCCTTGGGTTCTCATCCCAACAATTTCATTGTGTTAGTGATCCGGTTGGGATTCGAACCCAAGACCCACAGCTTAGAAGGCTGTTGCTCTA
>CAMWIM010000010.1 GCA_947174335.1 uncultured Porphyromonadaceae bacterium
TTGCCGATGACTTCTCTACAACCGGTCAGCAGGCTAACTTCCTGTCACAAGCGCCCTCATCTCTTTCATCAACTGCCGGTACAGGTTCTCTTCCCCAAACAGCCGGTCAGACTTGGGACTTCTCTATGATTCGTAAAGCGAACATCATGATTGACCGTATTGAGGCAAACATGAGTGGTGTCCTTTCTGAAGAAGCTTACAACCACTGGAAATCAGTCGGTGAATTCTTCAAAGCATTTGAATACACTCTTCTCGTAACTTCATTTGGTGATGTTCCCTACTTTGAACACGAAGTATCATCAACCGACTTTGATGAACTTTACAAAGACCGCGATTCTCGCGAGTTTGTAATGGGCAAAGTATATGACCTCTGCAAAGACATCATGGCTAATATGCGTGAAAACGATGGTGCAAACGTACTTAACCGCTATGTTGCTGCCGGTTTCATCAGCCGTTGGATGCTTTTTGAAGGTACTTGGCAAAAATACCACAAAGGCAATACTGAATTGGCTAACAAATTCCTTCAATTTGCAGTTGAAGCAGGTGACTATGTTATCAACAGCGGTAAATTTGCTATCCAGACTCCTATGCCCGAACTCTTTGGTTCTTATGACCTCTCAGGCAACAAAGAATGTCTTATCTACCGCAAGTATAGTGATTCTCAGGCTGTTCGCCACTGTATCGCTTCATATTGTAACGGTAAAGAGTCGCAACCTGCTGTCGTTAACCTCGCGTTCTTGAAATCTCTCATCTGCGTTGATGGTAAACCTTACAAAACCTCAACAGTTGCCGATGCCGACAACTTTAAACTCGGTCAACTTGCTGTTACACGCGACCCCCGCTTTGAAGCATGTTTCTCTGATAAAGCGAATATCAACTCGGGTACTCGTATCTATGGCCGCAAATTTATCGACCGTTATGCTTGGACACGTCCGGCAAGTGATACTAATCCTCTATACGAAAGTGTAACCAACGTAAATGACGCTCCGGTTATGCGTTATGGCGAAGTTCTCTTGAACTGGATTGAAGCTAAAGCTGAGCTTGGCAATGTTTCTCAAGCCGACATTGATAAATCAATCAACGCACTCCGCGCACGTCCTCTTGACGAAACTGCTAAAAATAAAGGTGTTACCCAAACAGCACCTATGGTTCTCGCAGAAATCGACGCAAGCTTTGACCCCGATCGTGATGCTGACGTAGATCCCCTTATATGGGAAATCCGTCGTGAACGTCGTCTTGAACTTGTTTATGAGTACAGCCGTCTTGTTGACATCCGTCGTTGGAAAAAACTCGACTATATGGATAACAACAAAAATCCCGACACTATGCTCGGTCCTTGGATTGATTTCAATGAAGAACTCACAGAATCACTCACCGAAGGATCTACTCAAGTTCAAAAAGCTGATGGAACAGTTGTAACTTATGATGGCGAAAATGCCGCTGACATGGTTGGCTTCTATGTTCCCCTCAAAATTAAACCCCGTAGCGCATTCAGCGAACGTTCTTACCTCTATCCTGTTGGTACTACTCAAATTGCACAGTATATTTCCAAAGGTAATGAATTAGGTAAAGAATATCGTCTCACTCAAACACCCGGCTGGGAATAATAGTTAGTTAGAAAACCAATAAATATCGAGAGGTCAGTCATTGAAAAATGGCTGACCTCCTCTTTTTATTATGAAATAAAAAAGGGCGCGAATTCGCGCCCTAATTATGCATTATGCATTAAGAATTATAAATTACACATTAAAGAATTCGGTAAAGGCGGCGATTGTGTAATCAACATCGGCAACCGAAGCACATTCGCGGGCAGAGTGCATTGCCCATTGAGCCGCTCCCATATCAACGCCTCGTAGTTCTATCTGTGAAGTCAATTTATTACCGAGGGTTGAACCGCCTGCAACGTCGCTGTGGTTAACAAAGAACTGACAGGGGACTCCGGCACGATCACAAATGGTTTTGAATATAGCCGAAGACTCGGCGTCGGTCATATACTTGCAGTTGGCATTGATTTTAATGACCGGTCCACCGCCAAGAACGGGATGATTGGTCGGGTCTTGTTTCTCAACATAGTTGGGATGAACACCGTGAGCATTATCTGCCGAAATCATAAACGACGACGCAACCGCACGAAGATAAGTCTCGTCAGTTCCGCCAACGCAGTCGTTGATACGTCGCAAGATGTTTGTAAACACAGGCGAGCAAGCACCCTGTTTTGTTCCGCTGCCGGTTTCCTCATTGTCAAAGATTGCGGCAATGCGTGTCATTGAACCTTGTTTTGATTCAAGGAGAGCGGTAACAGCCGAATATGCCATTTCGAGGTCATCGATACGTCCCGATGTCAGGAATTCGTTGTCGGCACCGACAGTACAAGCTTTTGTAGTGTCATAGAGCGACAAATCAAAGTCAATTATCTCTCCGGGGTTAACACCAAGCTCTTTTGCTACCAGATTCAATACAAAATTGTTTTTTTCTGCAATGTCGTTGAGTTTGGCAATAACAGGCAGCATATCTTTCTGTTTTGACAACGGATTGCCCTCGTTAACCGCACGATTGAAGTGGATGGCAAGGTGGGGGATTGTCAAGACGGGGCGATCGATTTTAACAAGTCGGGTCTTAGGATTCAACGGGTCGTCAGATTTCAAAATTACACGTCCGGCAATCGACAACGGGCGGTCGAACCATGTATAAAGAATCGGTCCGCCATAGACCTCAGTATTCAGCTTGAGGATGTTACCGTCTGAAACCATTTCAGAATTTGGTTTGATACGGAAACCGGGCGAATCACTATGAGCTGAGATGATTTTGAACCCTTTTTCAACCGGTCCGTCACCAACGATGAATGCAAAAATCGACGAATCGTTTTGTGTGGTGTAATATTTTCCGCCCTTAACAAGATTCCATGCATCACGACGGTCAAGACGTGTAAATCCTGCCTTATCAAGATATTCGCTAAGGGTTTTGACAGCGTAAAAATTACACGGGCTGTCATCAAGAAACGACATTAAGCCGTTTAAGTGCTTACTATTCATGGTCAAATAAATGGTTTATATGGTTAATTTATTTTTTCTCTTTGGTGTCGTCTTTCGTGACCTTAAGATCTTTGGAATCCTTGGTGTCGTTAAAGTCTTTAAGGTCTTTAATGTCCTTAGAGTCTTTAATGTCCTTAATATCCTTAATATCCTTAATGTCCTTAAAATCTTTAATGTCGTTAGAGTCGTTTATGTCCTTAAGGTTGTTAGTGTCGTTAAGGACGGCAGTCTCTTCTATTGGTGTTTCGGTTGCTTCTCCCGAGTTTTCAGTCACGGCGGGACGTCTTGTAGATGACAACATTTCACGCAAATTGCGTTTTTTTGTCTCTACCGGCTCAGCCATCAATGCTACCATTGATTCGGGTATTACAAAAACATCTTCGGGAGATGTCGGACGCATATCGGTGTACCACTTGAATTGTGGCAGGTAAAGCTGTGAACGTTTAGCTAAATAAAGTGGGGTTATCACGCTCGTTGTCGACGGCCACGCCTTCATGCGTTCAAGCATATTTCCTTTAAACCATGCTGTCAGGAATGAACTTTCAAGCGTTGCAAATTTATTGTAGGTCGAATCAGATTCCTGGGGCAACGACAACGCTTCGACATTACCACTCACTTCAAGCCGGGCAAGGTGTCCGTCTTCAAAATATGCGGTCATCTCGCTTCCGGTCAACTGTTGATAGAATCCTTCTTCAATCTCCTCTGCCATAAAACCGAAATCAGGCAATTTGGCATAGTCAACCGTTGAATCATTCAGATGCACCTCTATCGCAGTACCGAAAATTTGGCGGTTATCGCTCCAAACAACAGGATGAATATCTAAATAGAGCATCGAGTCGGTTTGAACAAACGTCATGGAGTCGCACAAGCCTTGCAAGTCTGAACGATAGAATCGCGCCTTGTGGGCTGCGACCACCAAGTGTGTCGTATCAGCCGGTATAAGAACCGAATCCTGCTCATATTCAGGTATTATAATGGCAAACGTGCGGATTGTGTCGGAATGAAGATAGAGCGTGTCGCCCTGAGAATATTCTTTTGCCAATGCACGTCCCGTGACAAACGCACTATCGGTCAGCTCGTTATAAAAGCCGTAATCTCCGCATAATATCATCGAGTGGGCGGTATCAGTCATAATGACATTACCGAACGCTTCGCCAAATCCGGCATTTTTATCATACTTCAATGAGTCGCCCGTCAAAGTCGTATTTTGAGAAGACACTACAACCGAACGTTTATATAAATCGGCAAACGAAGTTTCAGTATTATACGTTGCGCTGTCGGTAAAGATTTTGCCATCACGATTTATAATTATTGACGGCATATCCATCTCAGCCATGTGGGATTTTGTATTGTAATACAACTGCTCGGTCAAGATTGTCAACGTATCATCTTTGGCGAGTGACTGAAGCGAAACTTTTTCGCGGAACAAAGCCTCGGAAGTGCCGGGTGCGTACTCGCCATAACGGGAATACAGTTTGTTTTTTTCGTCAGTCAGTGTACCGTAATTGTCATAATAGCCGAGATCAATTCCAAGGTCATAATAGAATGGATTGGTCTGCAACTCGACGTCGCGGTTTATAAGTTTGACAAGACGTCCGTTGCTGCCATACAAAACAGCCAACTCGGTCGAGTCGGTATAAACAAGTTCATCGGCATAGACAAACAACGTATCGCCCTGCTCCATTCTGACATTGCCGAACGCTTCAATTGAGTTGGTTTCTTCATAGAGATGGGCACTGTCACAATACATCAGCATGTCACCTTTACGGAACATGACATCGCCTGTCAAAATTTGATACTCAAACTGGGGACGTGCAATCAGACTGTTGGCACGCTCCAAAAAAATTCGGTTTCCCTGATGACGGTCGGCAGTCGCGACAGTCGGAACAATAGGAGTAGTGTCGCGCTGCTTTATCTGCGCCTTTGTCGGGGCAAAAATCAACAACAAAAGCGCAACAAGAGCAACTACCGGAAGAATGGCTTTTTTTAATCTTCCGATACCACTAAATGCGCTCCCCTGCTGTTTACACGACATCTTTTAAAATGTATCAGCGAATCCAACCCTCGTTTTCAAACTGGCAATCAGCCCAACCATCTTCAATTTTGACGTAGGTCGATTTAATTTTGTTTTTCAACCAGTCTTTAATAATTTTTTCCTGAGTGCTCGCCTCATACATTTCTCTAATCTTGATAAAGTCATCGGAGAGATTTGCTTTGTGAGCTTCTGTACGGCTTGTCAACTTAACGATTGCAACCATTTCGCGGTTACGCTTGGGATCCATCATCGTAAACGCTTGAGAAATTTCACCGGGTTGCATACGAGAAACAACTCGCGCGATTTCAGGTGGTAACTGCGACATTTCAAACTTGGTTGTACCGTTTTCTTGGTTGGTCATCTGACCACGGCTGAAACGTGTATCTTTATCTTGTGAAATAAAACGAGTCGCATCTTCAAATGTAAATTTACCTTCTTTGATATCTTTTGAGACAGAATCAAGACGTTCAGTCGCAATCTTCAAATCTTCTTGTGAAACTCTCGGACGAAGAAGGATGTGACGGGTATTGATGCGGTCGCCACGTTTTTCAATCAGCTGGATAATGTGGTAACCATATTGAGTTTCAACGATTTTTGACACTTTTTTGGGGTCATTCAAGTTAAAAGCTACAGCCGCATACTCAGGTTCGAGGTGACCACGTCCCATAAAGCCGATTTCACCGCCTCGTACACTTGACCCGGGGTCCTCTGAATACAACGAAGCGAGAGTCGAAAACTCGCTTTGACCACTGGTTACACGTTCGGCATAGTCGCGCAAACGTCCCTTGACGTCTTCGATTTCCTGACGGGGAATAACGGGGTTGATTGATATTAGCTGTACTTCAACTTGTAGAGGAATCATCGGGATACTGTCGTCGGGCAAAGTACCAAAATATTTTCTTACATCGCTTGGAGTCGCCTTGATGTCTTTTACCATAGCATGTTTAACCTGCTCGATACGAGACTGGTTAGTCACCATTTCCGTACGCCATTCTCGAAGTTCGGGAATCGATTTACGGAAATATTCCTCAACTTTTTCCTTAGTTCCGAGATTGGTGATAAGATAATTAATCCAGCTATCGACTTGCTGAGCAACCATAGCAGCCTGAACTTCCACAGTGTCAATATCTGCCTGATTTAAAAACAGCTTGTCAATAGCGAGACGCTCAGGCACATAACAATAGGGGTCTCCCTTGATTGTCATGTGGTCATAAAGCATCTGCTGATAGGCTTCTTCAATCTCAGATTTATAGATTGGCTGATCGCCTATTGTCCATGCAACTTCTTCAACGACATTATTTTGAGCCGATGCTCCGACATAGGCTACGGCAGCCAAAATCAGTGTAAATATTCTTTTAAGTTTCACAATTATGGAAATGTTGGTTTTATCGTTATTAAATCAATTTACAAAATTACGTTTTTCTTTTTAATTATCAAGAATCTAAGTCGCAGAATATTTCAACCTTACCCTTTTGACTCGCTTCAAGCAGAAGTTCACGTCTCATCTGTCGGTCAAGTTCAGTTTGTCGACGAAAGATTAATTCCTGCATAATTTGCTCTGTAGCAGCCTCAAACGGCATTACGTTTCCGGTTGGAACATAATCGCTCACATGAAACAGATATACAAAACCGTTTGCCTCGCTCTCAAAGTCATTCTTTTTGCTGAGAATGGCATCGGGGGCTTCGCTGAAATCAATCGGAATGCGAGTTTCAACCTGTTCCAGCTCAACCCACCTGTCTTCAAAATAGTCATAGATAATTGAAGCGTCAAGACATTCTTTTTCAAGACGGTCAATGTCTTGAATACGCTTTGATTTATAGAGTTTTTTTATTGTCTGGAGGTTTGGAGCGTCAACCGGAACTTTAACATAGATTCCACGAACAAGCGGCTGACGTGCCACAAATAATTTTGAATTTTCGTCATAAAAAGGCTTAAGCGAATCAAACGAGAACGATTTAGACGCCTCAGCCATGATGATTTTGCGTCGGTATTCCTGAGCAATAAGTTGGTTTCGATATTGCTCGGTCAGCCTGTTGATTTCAGTCATATCTCCTATTGACTCGGCGGCGAAATCAGCCATCAGCCGTGTATCAATCCACGAACGGATAAAAGCACGGGCAATACGGATGCTGTCGGTTCCGGTTACACCATCCGGTATATTCTTTCTGAGTTCATTAACCGTCAGAGCGTCCTCGCCGATTTTCACAAGAATTCCCGCCCCTCCCCGCGACTGTTGTTTTGTGCAAGCTGTGAAAAAGGCAGCGAGAAGGAGCAGGAATATATATTTAATACTTAAACGCATAATCAAATTTTTAGACTTCCAAAGTTAAGCATAAGTTTTTAACCGACGAAGTTTTAACGCCATTCAAATCAAAACTTTCAATTTTTTTAAGAGCCTTTTGAGTTATCTTAACGTTATGAAATACTGACAAACCTCGTTTTTACAAAAAAACATCGCCGAACAGTTTTGTCCGGCGATGATAGTCTATGCTTTAAATTCAAACTTATAACGTCAGTTTCTCTTTGATACTTTCTGTGATATCTTCTACATCGATACCATAGAAAAGCGGTGCTCCGAGCGGAAAGATAAACGAGAATCCACCCTCGATACCGGCATCTTTGATTGCCGCATCAATTTTCTCATTGATGGGTCGCAACATATCGGCACGACGATTTTTCAAATCATCTTCAGCCGAGATTAGAAACTGCTGCGCGCGTTTTTGCATCTCCTGAATTTCCTGAACACGACGTTCACGAATTGCTTGAGGGGCGTTTTCAGTCGTGTTGAGTGTTTGATAGTCCTCAAACTTCTTATCAATATCTGAACTCATACGATCATACTCGGCATGATATTTTTGAGAAAGGTCAAACAGGGTACGTTCAGCAGTGAGATATTCTTCCAATGATTCGAGAACAGCCTGACGATTAATGACTGCAAATCGCTGTGCTGACGCCAAAACAGGCAATAAAAGCAATAATGAGATGAATAAACGGCGCATGTTATATAGGTATATAATTATCTTAATTATTTAATGCCAAGTTTAGCTTTTACGAGAGGATTAACGTCAACAACGTCTCCGCTCATATAGATAGCAGCTTCGGTGGGAACGATAATTGTGAAACCGTTTTCCTGACCTACAGTCTGTGCAGCCTTCTGAATTTTTTCGTAGATAGGAGCCATGAGCTGCTGTTGTTGCTGCTGAAGATCCTGATCGTAAGTCTGAGCATGCTGCTGAATGCGCTGTTGCATTTCAGCGAGAGAATCTTCATGACGTTTGATCATCGCCTGAGGAGTCTGGGGGTCTTCTTTGAGTTTGTTATATTCATCAAAAGCCTTCTGAGCTTCTTCCTGCTGTTTCTGAAGGTCGGCAGAATATTTTGCCTGTGCATCCTGAAGTTGTTTTTGAGCAGCTTCGGTAGCGGGGTCTTCTCTTACAATTGAAACAACATCGATAACACCAATCTTAACGGTCTGTGCTACCACTGAGAGAGGCAATGCAACAAGCACTGCGATTAAAATTTTCTTAAACATGAGATAGATATTTGTTTAGAGTTTTTATTTATTTTCTTTATTTGTTAAATTAACTACGCAAAGTTAAATAAAAAATTTCAATAATCCTAATTAAGTAACTTTGCCAATACTTGATCTGATATATCAATGCGGGGTGTGGCATAGATTATATTTGCTGAAGTTGCACGGTCAAATATTGCCTGAAATCCGTTCTGGTCGGCAATTTCTTTGATAGCTTCGTAAACCTGATTTTGGATTGGCTCAATCATAGCTTCACGTTTTTTATAAATCTCGCCTTCAGGTCCGAAATATTTATAACGAAGTTCTGACGCTTCTTTTTCTTTGGCTGTGATAGCCTCTTCATATCGTTTTTGGTCAGCAGCTGAGAGATAAGGACGTTCTGACTGATATTGTTTATAGATTGACTCAGCTTGTTTTTGAACAGTCTCAACCTCTTTTTGACGTGCCTGAGACAGTTTTTCCAATTGAGATTGTGCTACTTCATACGATCCTAAATTTTTCATGATATACTCCATATCAACCAGAGCGAATTTCTGTGCAAATGAAGCAGCTATACATCCTGCAAACATCAACAGGGATATAAATACTTTTTTCATAATTCTTTTCCTTTTAAATTTTGGTGTTTACTATATAGACGTCTTTTAACCCAAAAAGTTTAATCTTATTCGTTTATTATAGCAACATCATCATTTCATATTTAGAATTCCTGACCAAGAATGAAGTGGAAGTGACTACCACCTTTCTCACCATATACGCGGTCAAAACCATAAGCCCAGTCAATACCCATCATACCGACCATCGGGAGATAGATACGAACACCGGCACCGGCACTGCGCTTAAGGTTGAAAGGTGCGAATTCTTTAACCGAGGTCCAAGCATTACCGGCTTCAACAAACGCCAAACCATAGATAGTTGTTGTCGGTTGTAGCATGAACGGGAAGTGAAGCTCCATTCCGATACGGCTGTAAGCATAACCTTCGCGTCCCCACGGCGTGAACTGACCGTTGTCATAACCACGCAAAGCAATAGTTTCAGTTGCATAGGTGTAGCTACCGGTCATACCGTCACCACCGACATAGAAGGTTTCAAACGGAGAGCGGAGCCATTTGTTATAGCTGCCGAGCAAACCGAAGTCGGCACGAGTCATCAACACGAGTGTCCATTTGCCATCAACATCGGTAAGCGGAGTATATGTACGCGATTTGAATCGTAATTTCCAGTATTCAACCCAACGATAAAGTTCTTGTTTTGCAGCATTGGTCTGAGTTTTTGAAAGCTGTTCCCAGTTACGCCCCGGCGAGAAGAGCGAAGCCGGAGGTGTCAAAGACAAGTTAACCGAGAATTGAGAACCGCTTCGAGTATAAAGAGGGTTATCTATTGAGTTACGAGCAAGTGTCAACCCAAGCACCAACGCATTTGACTGACCGTTGTTCATATCAAACAGATATTCCCAGTTCTTCAGATAATACCAGTTGTATGACAACTCGGCAGTGAAAGTAAAGTAGTCATCGGGCCAGCTGAGACGTTTACCAAATCCTACTGTCACGCCTGCCATCTGGAGAAATTTACCCGGGTCATAAGCGTTTTCATAAGAATTTTGTAACATCTCGTTATAGTTATGGCCATAACCGTATCCATAGCCGTAACCATAACCGCTATACATATATGGATTAGACCACTGAGAGTTATAAAACGAGTTGTTCACACCGGTTTGACGGCTGTAATATGCCGATACCTGAAGTGAGTTAGGACGTTTTCCGCCAAACCAAGGATCAAGAAATGAAACTTGATATGCCTGATAATAACGGGCATTGGTTTGAGCCGAAATTGTGAATGTCTGACCTTCACCTTGGGGAATCACGCCTTTATAGGTTGACGGATAGAGCAAGTTCTTAATTGAGAAGTTTGTAAACTTGAGTGAGAGTTTACCGATGATACCGGTTTGCCCCCAGCCCATTGAGAACTCAATTTGGTCGTTCGCCTTAGAAGCAAGATTAAACAAGATATCAACAGTTCCGTTTTCCTCATTAGGCTGAGGCTGGATGTCCATATTTTCAGGGTCAAAGTGACCGGTCTGGGCAATTTCACGAGCCGAGCGAATAAGGTCACGTTTTGAGAACAGTTCACCCGGACGCACACGAAGTTCACGGCGGATAACTTTCTCATACAATCGGTCGTTACCGTTGATAATTACACGATTGATTTTTGCCTGAGGACCTTCAAACATCTTCATTTCGAGATCGATTGAATCACCTCTTACATTCTTTTCAACCGGAACGAGCTGATAGAAGAGATAACCGTTGTCCATATAGAGGTTGGCAACCGCATCATCATCTTCAGTTGTACGTTTATTCAACAATTTCTGGTTGTAAACCTCACCCGGCTTAATTCCCAATACATTATTAAGATATTCGGTGGTGTAAACCGTATTACCAACCCAGTCAATATCGCTGATATAGTATTTTTTACCTTCTTCAACATTAAGGAAAATATCAACAGTCTTACCATCGTAGTTAGCAACCGAATCGCTTAAGATTTTTGCATCACGGTAACCTTTCTCGTTATATTTTGCAATGATGTTATTAAGGTCATTTTCATAATCGGCTTCGACAAACTTCTTTTGTTTAAACAGATTGAGGATATTCCCATTTTCGTTTGTCTTCTTCATCGCACTCTTGATAGCCTTATCGGTCAAGACTTCATTACCGTCAATATAAATCTTGTGCACCTTGACTTTGTCATGCTTATCAACTGCGATATTAACAATTACTTCATTCTTATTTTCAGGGTCATCTTTCAATGTAATATCGACTTCTGCATTACCAAAACCCTTCGTCGAATAATATTTTTCTATAATAACTTTAGCACGGTCAATCACATTACGAGTAATCTGGTTACCCTTCATCAACTGAAGACGGTCTTGAATATCGTCTCGTTCGCTCTTCTTCATTCCGATATAATTGATTTCAGAGATGCGAGGGTTTGTACGTAATTCAAGTTCAAGCCACGCACGATCGCCAAAAGTTTTCAAAACCTTTACACGAGCCTGAGAGAACAGACCTTGACGCATAAGGCGTTTTACAGCCGTAGTGATATCCTGCCCCGGAATTTCGATGCGCTGCCCAGCTTTCAAACCTGAATAGCCGAGGATAACAACATCGTCATAGTTGGGAGCACCTGTCACCTTTATATCGGCTATCTCGTAAGTTCGAGGAAGACCGGTAAAGAGCACATTTGGTGTATAGATTGTATCAAGACGTTCTTGTGCTGAAGCAGCAAAGAATAGAGAGACTAACAACGTGATTAATGTAAGCTTATATCGCATTTTTAATTGCTTGTGTTGTGGATTGAAGTCGTTTATTTAAGTTGTTCGCTCGTGAGTCCGAAACGACGCTCGCGAGTCATGTATTGTTTAATGGCATCCTCAAAATCTTTAGCAGAAAAATCGGGCCAATAAGTTTCAGTAACATAAATTTCGGAGTAAGCAGCCTGCCAAAGCAAAAAGTTACTTAAACGCAGGTCTCCCCCCGTGCGGATAATCAGCTCGGGATCAGGCATTCCTACCGTTGCCAAATTATCAGATATATCCTTGTCTGATATAGAGTCAGCGTCAATTTGTCCGGTTGCCGCCATTGCCGCCAGACGTCGTGCCGCACGAGTAATTTCCCAACGTGAAGAGTAACTGATTGCCAAACACAATGTCAAGCCTGTGCAGTGGACGGTGTCAGCCATACACTGTTCAAGTCGTTCGAGCGAGTAAGCCGGAATAGACTCTTTATTGCCAATCATTGTCAGTTTAACATTATTCTTGATGAGGTCGGGAGTCTCACGCTCAATTGCCGTAACAATCAAGTGCATCAACAAATTAACCTCCTCAACCGGACGATTCCAGTTTTCTGTTGAGAATGTATATAATGTAAGATACTTTATTCCGAGACGTGAAGCCTCTTCGGTAATAAGTCTTACGGTATCGACCCCTTTGACATGCCCCTCAGAGCGGTCAAGGTTCTTAGCCTTAGCCCAACGTCCATTACCATCCATGATGATTGCTACATGGGTGGGCATAGGGTTTGTCTTTATGTCGGTCGTTATATTATTCATTTTAAATTAATCAATGTGATGACAGGTCGTGCATCGAGCACCAATCTCGTATGATAACGCAATGGTCAAACCCGACATCCAATCAGTGTTCTTTGCAAATGCACTATCAATTTTCAACGGGTCGTCGACATTATCGAGACGGTCGGTAAACGTTTTTGAAACTATAAACTCTGCAGCCAAGTTTAGTCTGTCAGCAACACGATATCTCACGCCTGCACCAATAGGAATTACAGGAGAAACCGAGGTCGCCGAGCCTGAATGAGAAGCAATAACTCCAACTCCGGCAGTAATATAGGGAGTCCAATTATACAACCGACGATAAGCGACAACCGATTTACCATACGGCATAAAATTGAAGTTAAACCGACAGTCAAGTTCATATACAACTGATTTGAATTGTCTTGGAGCCGATTGAGGCAGGAATGTTCCGTCAGCCGTTTTGCCACTCAAAGTCGAAATCGACAAATTTGCTCCGGCTGAATATCTTGAGTTAAAAAGATAATCTACTTTTACGCCTGCATTTATACCGGGATGTTTAAAGAAGTTTGAACACAAATCACCTGAATAACCCGACATACCGCATTTAACACCGAGGTCAAAACGATAGGTATCGTTCTGTCCGCGAGCTGTTAAAGCTGAAAATGAGGTCATCGTCATAATCATAATATAGGTCAGATGATTAATTGTCATTAGACTTTAAACATTATTGTATAGGCTTGAACATCAATGTCGTAATAGCCGAGCTCCAAACCGAGTTGACGATAGTACCATCGTTATCATATCCGCCAAACACATATATTGTCGGTACGTCCCAGCTTGTGATTGGAGCAACTGCACGCGAATTTACCACGGCTAAAGGATTAACCCACCAGCGGGGAATTGTTCGTTGCGGGAAAGAATTCCATTCACTGACAGATCTTGATTTTGCAGGAGCATCACTATATGTAACATCTTCTACAAATGCCTGAGCCATATTGACAGGAGTAATGAAATCGGGCAACTGCATGAGAGAGTCAGCCTGATGCCAGTTAAAGCCGAGGTCACGCGAAATATATACTATTTCATCGTTTTTACCGTTAGACATCTGTCCACCCATAGCAAGCAGGACTGATTCTTTTGTCACTTTCCAATTGGTAGATGATGTCTTACAAGTATAATATGGTAATAAAATCATACCATCTGCAGCAATCGGATGAGTATTAGTCAGGTTAGCCCAACGATTACCATCGTAAGCCCACGTGTCATACAGTTTTTTTCCTGAAGCATCACGACCACCAATCATAATTGCTTGAGGCTGAGTGGTCCACTCTGATGTATAAATCACAAACTGGCTGTTACCTTTAACCGGGAAACGGTCAGGAATATTAGCAGTGGTCGTTTCGGGATAAGTCACATTATTATATATAGTACCGTCGGTTGCAACACCAAGGAGTGTACTTTCATAAGCTCCCAGAATATGATACCAAACAGTAGAACAGTCAGTCCAAGTAACGCCATAGTCTGTTGATTCATACAAATCGCCGGCATCTGACAATATGTACAGTTTTTCATCCAATGCCGCCAATTCGTCAATGTCGGGATTAAACGACATTTCAACATTCTGCATCGACCATTCTCCATAAGGGGAATCAGCAGTTGCCACGACAAATTCACCATCTTTCGAGGTCATGCACACAAATTTTGAAGTCGTTCTGACAGTCTTTTGTGCAACCGGTGTCTCCAACGTAGTCGGCAAATCTCTGCGTGCGCCCGGCATCCACATCAACGAGTCAGAAACAATGGTATGAACATTCACCTGAATTAAGTAGTCTCGCTTATCGATTCCGTTCACAGCTGTAAGACGCAATGTAACAGGACCATTAGCAAAGTTTATCTTTTCGGTGCTTTCTTCATCATAATCAACGACCGTATCGTTGTTGAAAATCGTCTTGTATAACAACTGAGTCTTGGAGACATATCCGACTGAAATGTTTACGCCCAACTGTGAAATATCAGTTCCTTTGGGTAGCGAATCGGCATTATAAACTCGGGCACTGTTCAAGTCAATCGAGAAATAAACCGAGTCGAGCGATGATAGAATCGAGTCATTCGCCTTCAAAGAGAATGCTGTTACAAGAACTTCTGACGATGCCTCGGGTATTGTAATCGTGTTAGAGTCGTGATTACACGACATCATTCCTGCCATAACAATACCTGAGATTATAAATATAGCTACTTTTTTAAGCATAAAATTTTTATTATCAAAATGCAAAGTTACTATAATCTTAGCAATCTTTCGCATTTATAATGCTAAAATTATAGACTTCCTTATAAAATATCACGCAAATTTACGTTATACTTTCAGATTTGACAACTTGTTATAGATTATTTACCCCTTTACCCCCTCTTTTTTTATGTTTTTAACGATTTTAACCGCTATAACCCCTTACGGATGTTAACAAATAACCCGCCACACAGTTAAAAACCATGTAGCGGGTAAGTATAAAAAAGTCTATATTTATCGTTCGACAGCCTCAATCACGAATGGCAAAAGAGCAATATCAGCACCGCCATTTTCAAGTATATCCACTTCATTTTCAATACGTCTTGTAACCTCATCCGATTTTACGTCTTCACCGGCAGTCATCGCCAACCGATATTTCTTTATCGCTTCGGTCACATTCCCTTTCATATATGCGATATGTCCAAGCCTTATATAATCAGTAGGGGTTGCCGTAAACTCGCTGACAAGACGTTCATAATTTGCTGTTGCATTTTTATAATCTCCTGTAGCGAGTTGAACCCACGCCAACATTCTCAACGCCTTAGCATCATCAGGAGAGAAATAAAGAATTTTATGCAACAATGGTGATGCTTTTCCATATTCATGAATTTCAATGTAGCAGTTTACCAAGTTGAGAATCACATTTTTACTGTCAGGCTGAAGTGAATCGATACGTTCAAAACATTCGGCAGCCTCTCTAAATTGACCGAGAATCATCAAACATCCGCCTATCCGCTTAAGCGTCCAAACGCTACGTGAATCAATCAGCTCGGCACGACGATAGTATTCAAGAGCTGCCTCAATTTCACCACCTTTCTGTAAACAAAATCCGATTTTCTGATACAATTCAGCCGACGGAGGCATTGTTTTTTCAATTGCACGGAACATCTCAAGTGCTTCACCATAATATTTATGATTAAAATAAAATTCGGCTATCATCTGAGCATTATCCATCGCCTTTATCCATTCCTTCAATCCCTCTACATTAAAAATGTTGAACCGCATCTTAAACGGATTGTCAAATTCATTGTGACGGCTATACAAATTAAAGAATCGATAAAGATCCTGAACATACTTATTTACAACATTACGTCGGTCAACCACAGTCTCATTCAGCGCAGCCGAGCGTAATTCCGCCAAATTCACATTGTAGGTCTTGAACTGCGAAAGCATAAACGAACGCTGGCTTTCAGGCACTTTCATCAGTGAATAAAAAAATGAGAATTTATCACTGTTGCACAAAAACGGTGACACAACCAACATATCGGCTATCGGCTCTGCAACTTCTTTATTTTCAGCCGTAACACCTGAGTATTCAGCCGTGAATGGCAAAAACCAATTTGATATTTCATTAAAGAATGTATAATTTTTCAAGTTGGAAAATGTACTCATAAACACATCTCCGCCCTCTTCCTGAATCTCGGTCATCTCTTTCAGGCGGTCGGCAACACCTGACTTTTCAAGAACTTCCATCCATTCGGGATTTTCTTCAAGCTCAGATATATCAGCCATTTGCGATGCATCAAGATGACGTTTCGCAATATCCGGTCTTATTTTGAGCAGCTCAGGTATCACATCGTCAGTCATCTTTCGGTTAATTCGCTCTGTATCACGGGTTCTGACAATTTCGGCGTAACTGTTACGAAGGTCTCCTACCCAAGCAGGCTGCTCAGATGCCTGACCAAGCCTCAACGTCAGAGCATCAGACATCGGACGCTCGGGATATTGGAACATTATCAGTAAAATTGCTGTTAAAGAAACCGGTCCGAGAGCCGATTTATCATCACCGGCATATCGGTTATACACATCAAACAGCAATGCCAATTTATTTTCGTCATAAAACTTGAAAAGCGACAGCAATAAAGCCGACACTACAAGATGTTTTACCGCATATCCCGCTTCATCAGAAGTCAGCAATTTTGCCACCGCATCATAGTTGTCCGATACCAGCGGGAATGTCACCCATATTCGGTTAAAAATGCGTCGTTCCAAAGCTTCACGTTTCTTCAACTTCTCACCGTATGGAGTTTGTTCAGATAATTCATCTGAAGTCAGAAAATTGAAGATTGACATCTCATCAGACATCTTCAAATACTGCTCAATCAAAGCTGCAACAGTATCGTCGGGACGAGTTGCCTCAAATCGATAAACATTATAAAACTGAGATGGATTATCGACCATTTCGATACGACGAGTCACGACATCGAGCAATTGCAATGTCCGATTTACAAACGACTCATAACTTTTCACTCGACCGGGATCAGTTCCTCCTGTCTCAAAATGGTCAAGCAAGCGATTATAGTCATCAAGGATTGAATTAGCCTGTCGAACATAATCTTTTGTCGGGAATTTCTCGCCAAGCTGTTTTACGATATTGATTGCCGATTTAAGACGATGATTTCTAATATGTCCAATTGCTTGACTTCTAAGCGTTTTATATGTTTTATCCATTAGTCACAATTATTTTATTAATACGACGTACCATGCCGCATTATTTACACTTTACAGCAAAAATCTTGCCAAAACTCATTCAACCGAGTTTTGACTGCAAAAACTGTTTCAAAACAATAGCATTGTTACGTTTTTCATCTCGCGAACTAAAGAGTAAAGTCACAGTATCATGATTTTTAACCTCATTCAAAAGCAAAGTAACATCGGGAGACTGACTTAACTCGGCTAAATATCGCTTTTCAAACTCATCCCAACGTTCATCGGGATTTTCATGGAACCAATGTCTTAATTCATCGGAGGGTGCAACATTTTTAGCCCACAAATCATAATGAAATTTCTCTTTTGATTCACCCCTGGGCCATAGACGATCTATAAATACTCTAAATCCGTCTCCGTTTGCTCCTTCAGGGTCGGAATACACTCTTTTTACATTTATATTTGTCATGTCTTCGGAATAATTTTCAATAAATATCTGTGTATGTCTATTTAACAATTTACACCCGTTTTAGTTGCATCAAACCTCAATTTAAATCATTTTTATTATTTAAAATGATTCTAAATTAGAAAAAATTTCCGAACTTTGCAGATGATTGTTTTACAGATTATGACACTTAACGAACTCAAACCGGGCGAAACCGCTGTCATACTTAAGATTCACGGTCACGGTGCATTCCGTAAACGTGTTATTGAAATGGGGTTTACCCGTGGACGACGCATCACAACCGTTCTTAATGCGCCACTCCACGACCCGGTAAAATATACCCTGATGGGTTACGAAGTTTCACTCCGACGCGCCGAAGCCAAACTCATAGAAATACTTCCAATCGACAACGCCTTTAATTTTGACGATATCTCACATATCAACACGACTGAAGAAAACGTTAGCGTTGTCAATGATTTCAAAGGACAAAGCCACACAATCAACGTTGCCTTGATCGGCAACCCCAACTGCGGAAAAACATCCCTGTTCAACATTGCAAGTGGTGCAATGGAACATGTCGGAAACTACAGCGGAGTAACCGTCGACTCCAAAACCGGACATTTTGACCATAACGGATATCGATTTAACATCGTTGACCTGCCGGGGACATATTCTTTATCAGCATATTCTCCTGAAGAACTATACGTTCGTCGTTACTTAAAAAATCAACGACCCGACGTCATTGTCAATGTTGTCGATTCTTCAAATCTTGAGCGCAACTTATACCTCACAACCGAGCTCATCGATATGAACCGACCGATGGTTATTGCCCTTAACATGTATGATGAGCTACAGAAAAACGGCATCTCGGTCGATTACAAAACTCTCGGGAGCATGATTGGCGTTCCAATAATTCCTACTGTTTCAAAAACCGGATTTGGCATCGACAAACTTTTTGACACAATCATTGATATTTACGAAAGTCGTCACGAACAAGTTCGCCACGTCCACGTTCGTCTTGGCCACGACATTGAAGATGCTCTGAAAGGACTACGCGATATAATTAAAAATGAGCCGTCCATCGAGAGCCATTTCGCTCCTCGATATGTAGCCATCAAATTGCTGGAACATGACAGCGAATGTGAAGAACTCGTCAAATCGACACCGGTATATGACAAGTTAATCACACTTCGTGATAAAGAAGAAGAAAAACTGAAACTTATCCACGATGACGATGTCTCGTCGCTTATCGCAAATGAAAAATACGGATTTATCGCAGGTGCTCTCGCTGAGACCATGACCCGTTCCGAAAGATCTACCGTAAGCTCGACCCATATCATCGACACATTCGTCACAAGTCCGCTCTTTGGGTTCCCAATCTTCTTGATAACGATGTTTTTCATTTTTTGGGCAACCTTCACAATCGGGAACTACCCAATGCAATGGATTGAAAGTCTTGTTGAAATTCTCGCAAATTTTGTAAATAACATCATGCCTGCCGGTCCGCTTAAAGACCTGCTTGCCAACGGAGTAATCGGCGGTGTCGGTGGCGTAATCGTATTCCTTCCCAACATCCTCATTCTCTACTTCTTCATATCGTTTATGGAAGACTCGGGTTATATGGCTCGCGCAGCCTTCATAATGGACCGGGTAATGCATAAAATCGGACTTCACGGCAAATCATTCATTCCACTCGTTATGGGATTTGGATGCAATGTGCCTGCGATTATGGCATCACGCGCAATTGAAAGCAAAAGCAGCCGAATAATCACGATATTAATCAACCCGTTCATGTCATGCTCGGCACGACTCCCTGTTTATGTCCTTTTGACAGGCACATTCTTTGGCACCAAAGCAACGTTGGTTCTTATGTCGATGTATCTGCTCGGTATTTTTGCCGCTGTGGTGACAGCCCGGTTACTTCGCAAATTTCACTTTAAAGAAGATGAGACCCCCTTTGTCATGGAACTTCCACCATATCGTCTCCCGACCTTTAAGGCATCAGTACGACACATGTGGGGCAAAGGCAAACAATATCTTCAAAAGATGGGTGGAATCATATTGTTTGCAAGTATCATCGTGTGGGCTCTGAATTACTTCCCGCTCCGAAGCGAATATTCTTCGGTTCCTGCCAACGACATTCCACGAGAGCAACTTAACGAAAATCATATTGACACCTCGCGCGATTCCTACCTTGAAATGATTGGGAAAACTATCAGTCCGGTTATGGCTCCGTTAGGACTCACCTGGCGTCCGACAGTCGCACTCATCGCCGGAATCCCGGCAAAAGAGATTGTAGTTTCAACCCTCGGGGTTCTCTATACCGGCGAGGAAGAAATCGACGATACCGCGCTATCATCTCGTCTTACAAAGCCATCACCACAAACCGGCAAACCTGACTTCACTACAGCTTCGGCACTCGCCTTTATGGTATTTGTATTGCTCTACTGCCCTTGTATCGCCACACTCACAGCCATTGTAAAAGAGACCGGCCACTGGGGTTACGGAGTCTTTTCAGCCATGTACAACACCGCTTTTGCGTGGATTGTCGCATTCATCGTTTATCAAATAGCAATACTCTTTTAAACTTGTCGAATTATGAGACCAATGAGAAAAGCCTCACGACAACAGTCGGCACAATGGGCATTTGACGTATTTGACAAAGCTCCTTACGTGACCGTCAGCATGGTGCGTCCCGACGGAACTCCATACGGTCTTCCTCTTTCTGTTGTTCGTAAAGATGAGACTACATTTTACTTTCACTGCGCTGACGAAGGTGAGAAAATCGATTCTATTTTGGCTCATCCGACAGTCAGTCTTTCAGCTGTCAGCAAATGCTCGCCCCGATATGAAGAGGATAAAAACAACTTCACCGAATATTATAATTCGGCAATCGCTATCGGAAAAGCTTCAATTGTTACCGATGACAGCGAAAAAATCGAGGCACTGCGATTGATTTGCAACCGATTTCTTCCGGCATACATGAATCATTTCGATGAAGCGATCCAACGCAGTCTAAATCGTACTACAATCGTTCGCATCACGTTGTCAGAACCTCCGATTGGCAAGTCAAAACATTGATTATAAACACAATAACAAGCATCCCCACGATTATTCTTCAAAATTTGTTTATTTCACTATTTTTTTGTAATTTTGTACCCTGAAAACCGACAAAAATCACATTAAAAGAAGATTATAAAAAAATAAATATGGCAGAAAACAAAGAGGAATATAGCGCAAGTAATATTCAAGTACTTGAAGGTCTTGAAGCTGTGCGTAAACGTCCCGCTATGTATATTGGCGACATCAGCGCCAAAGGTCTCCACCACCTCGTTTATGAAGTAGTTGACAACTCTATTGATGAAGCGCTCGCCGGTTTTGCAACCCATATCGACGTAACGATTAACCCCGACAACTCAATCACCGTTATTGATAATGGGCGCGGTATCCCTGTCGATATGCACGAAAAAGAACACAAAAGTGCCCTTGAAGTCGTGCTCACCGTTCTCCATGCCGGTGGTAAATTTGACAAAGGATCTTATAAAGTCTCAGGTGGTCTTCATGGTGTCGGCGTCTCTTGTGTAAACGCCCTTTCAAATTATCTTCGTGCTGAAGTTCACCGTAACGGCAAAGCCTACGTTCAGGAATATTCAAAAGGCAAACCGACAACCGAGTTACAGATTGTAGGCGAAAGTAACCATACCGGTACTTCAATCACATTCCTCCCCGATGACACCATCTTCACCACGACCGTTTATGACTACTCAACTTTGGCAAACCGTCTTCGTGACCTTGCGTTTCTTAACGCCGGAATCACTTTGACCCTCACTGACAAACGTGATGTTGACGCTGAAGGCAATCCCCGTCATGAGGTATTCTATAGCAAGGACGGTCTTGAAGATTTTGTTCGTTATATCGACTCAAACAAAGAGCCCCTCATCAACGACATCATCCACCTCTCAACCGAACGTGGCGGTGTACCCGTTGAAGTGGCTTTGACTTATAATAACACATATAACGAGAACGTTTATTCATTTGTAAACAACATCAACACCATCGAAGGTGGTACACACCTCACCGGATTTCGTCGCGGTTTGACCATGACATTGAAAAAATATGCCGATGATAACAAAATGACCGAAAAAGCTAAAGTGGAAATCTCAAGCGATGACTTCCGCGAAGGTCTGACTGCTGTCGTATCGGTTAAAGTTATGGAACCTCAGTTTGAGGGTCAGACCAAGACCAAACTCGGCAACAGCGAGGTCAGCGGTGTTGTTCAAACAGCTGTCAGCGATGCTCTCCGCACCTATCTTGAAGAGCACCCCAACGAAGCAAAAACAATTATCCAAAAGGTTATCCAAGCGGCTGTTGCCCGTCAGGCAGCCTACAAAGCACGTATGGAAGTACGCCGCAAATCACCCCTCTCAGGTGGTGGTCTTCCCGGTAAACTTGCCGACTGTTCATCACGTACTGCCGAAGACTGCGAAATCTTCATTGTCGAGGGAGACTCGGCAGGCGGTACAGCCAAACAGGGTCGTGACCGTAAATTCCAAGCCATTCTTCCTCTTCGCGGTAAAATCCTCAACGTCGAGAAAGCTATGGATCACAAAATTTTTGACAACGAGGAAATACGCAATATGTTCCAGGCTCTCCGCGTTACTATTGGAACTGAAGAAGACCCCAAAGAACCCAACCTTTCTCGTTTGGCATATCACAAAATCATCATCATGACCGATGCCGATGTTGACGGCAGCCACATCGCAACCCTCCTGATGACATTCTTCTTCCGTCGCATGCGTCCCATCATTGAAAACGGATACCTCTACCTCGCTACTCCCCCATTGTACAAATGTAAACGAGGCAAAAACGAGGAATATTGCTGGACCGAGCAACAGATTCAGGCGTTCATAGACAAATATGGCACGAACACCACTGTTCAACGATACAAAGGTCTTGGTGAGATGAGTGCCGAAGAACTTCGATTCACAACCATGTCGCCCGAACATCGTATGCTGAAACAAGTCAACATCAGCGATGCTGCTGAAGCCGACCGAATCTTCTCAATGCTTATGGGCGAAGACGTTGCTCCACGTCGCGACTTCATCGAAGCAAACGCAAACTACGCAAATATCGACGCTTAATCAATTTGATTTCACACTATAAAGGGGAATGGTTAGACCTCGCGGAATATCTTCCGCTCAGGCTCCATTCCCCTCTTTTTAAACACATATTATTATAATGTTATTATACATGTTTACCTTTTTTGTTAACAATTTGAGTCGTTTCAACGTTAATATAATTAGGTAAATTTCATTGTTAATAAAAGTATACATAATTATATGGCACGTTCAACTTCATCTAATAAAGCCACATTACGACTGAAATCGCAAGTCGGAGTCTATGCTTCTCAACAACAGAATAACACATTTAATTATAAGCAGGTATCTCATGCGTTGGGAATTTCTTCTCCCGCAGCGCAACGTAATGTCGCACTGGTACTTGCCGAAATGGCTTTTGACGGCGACCTCATCGAAGTAGCACCCGGAAAATATAAATATCCTCAGCGCGGAACTATCGCTGAAGGTGTATTCTCACGTCGCAGCAACGGCAAGAACAGCGTAACAATCGACCCCGACGGTGAAGTTATAATGGTTGCCGAACGCAACTCGATGCACGCCCTGAACGGTGATCGTGTTCTTGTCAATATCGCGGCACGTCGTCGTGGCGTTGAAGCTGAAGCCGAAGTAATTGACATATTGGAGAAGAACGAACAATCGTTCATCGGTACTTTGAAAGTTGAACGCGGTTTCGGACTCCTTCAGACCGACTCTAAATTTCTCGCCACAGACATCATAATCCCGAAGAATCGACTGAAAGGTGGCAAAACCGGAGATAAAGCTATTGTAAAAATCACCGACTGGCCTGCTGACAGCAAGAATCCTAAAGGTACAGTTGTCGATATTCTTGGTAAAACAGGCGAAAACAATGCCGAAATTCACGCAATCCTTGCCGAATTTGGCTTGCCTTACCACTACCCCGAAAACGTTGAGGAAGAAGCCTCAAAAATTGATGCAGGTATAACCGATGAAGTTGTCGCATCTCGTATCGACATGCGTGGTGTACCTACATTCACTATCGACCCTAAAGATGCAAAAGACTTTGACGATGCGCTCTCATTCCGTCGCCTGAAAAACGGCAACTATGAAATTGGCGTACATATTGCCGATGTGACTCACTACGTTCGCCCCGGATCAATACTCGATAAAGAAGCTCAGTCACGCGCCACTTCGGTTTACCTTGTTGACAGAGTTGTGCCGATGCTGCCCGAGCATCTCAGCAACGGAATCTGTTCACTTCGCCCCGATGAAGACAAATTGACCTTCAGCTGCATTTTTGAAATGACACCCTCAGGCAAAATTGTAAACAGCAAAATTGCACGCACTGTCATCCGCAGCAATCGTCGATTCACATACGAAGAAGCTCAGGATGTCATTGAAACAGGCAAAGGAGACTATGCCGATGAAATCCTCGAACTCGATCGTCTTGCAAAAATACTCCGAAAAGCCCGTTATGAAAACGGCTCAGTCGAGTTTGACCGCGTTGAAGTACGCTTTGACATAGATGAAAACGGACATCCGACAGGTGTATTCTTTAAAGAATCGAAAGATGCCAATAAGCTCATCGAAGAGTTCATGTTGCTTGCCAACAAAACCGTTGCCAAGTCAGTCGGACAGTCTAATAACCGCAAAAAGCCAAAAGCCTTTGTATATCGTGTTCACGACCAGCCCGATCCGGGTAAACTTAGTGATCTCGCCCAACTTTCACGAACATTCGGGTATAAAATCAAAACCAATGGTAAAGCATCTGACATCAACCGCTCAATCAACAAAATGCTTGCCGATGTAAAAGGTAAAGGAGAAGAAAACTTCTTGTCAACTCTTGCCATACGTTCTATGGCAAAAGCTATATACACCACAACCAACATCGGTCACTACGGTCTTGGGTTTGACTATTATACCCACTTCACATCACCTATCCGTCGATATCCCGACATGATGGTTCACCGTTTGCTCGAACGCTATCTTGATGGTGGTCGCAGTGTCAATGTTGATAAACTTGAAGAGCTGTGTAAACACTCAAGCGATATGGAACAACTTGCAGCCAACGCCGAACGTGCTTCCATTAAGTTCAAACAAGTCGAGTATATGAAAGATCACATGGGCGAAGTCTATGACGGAATTATCACTGGAGTAACCGAATGGGGGCTGTATGTTGAGTTGAAAGATAATAAATGTGAAGGTCTCATCCCAATCCGCGACCTGACCGACGACTACTATGACTTTGACGAGAAAAACTACAGCTTGATTGGTCGTCGCAAAAACAACCGATTCCGTCTTGGTGATGAAATTAAAGTTAGAGTAGCTCGTGCCGATGTCGACAAAAAACAGCTTGATTTTGCACTCGTTGACCCGTCGATGATGAGAAACGATCAAGACCTCATGGGCTTTATTCACCCCGAACGGATTAAAAGCAAAAACAACTTCAAAAAGAGCAAGAAAAAACACTCCGGCAAAAATTCTTCTCAGAAAAACAATCACAAATAAAAAATCATTGATCGATTATGAGCATTATCACATATAACGATGTAGAAATTTTACGCAACGAAGTCGTTGTTTTGCGACATGTAAACCTTGAAATACAGTCAGGTGAATTTGTCTATCTCATCGGGAAAGTAGGTAGCGGTAAAAGCAGCCTTATGAAATCAATGTATGCCGAGGTACCTGTTACAGGAGGTTCAGCCGATGTACTCGGATATAACCTCAATGAAATCAAACGTAAAGAGATTCCTTATCTGCGTCGCAAAATCGGCATTGTCTTTCAAGATTTTCAATTGCTCACCGATCGATCGGTTTTTGATAATCTCAAATTTGTTCTCGAAGCAACAGGCTGGAAAAATCGCGAGGAAATGGAACAGCGCATCGACGAAGTTCTAAAAGAAGTTGGCATGGTAACCAAAGCCTACAAAATGCCTCATGAACTTTCGGGTGGCGAGCAACAGCGCATAGTAATTGCACGTGCTCTTCTCAACAAACCCGAACTGATACTTGCCGATGAACCGACAGGCAATCTCGACCCTGCGACAAGCGAACAAATTGTTGAAAGTTTGCACGGAATCTCAAAACGTGGAACGACCGTTGTCATGGCAACCCACAACCTTCAGATTGTTCAACGCTATCCCGGACGTGTAATTACCTGTGAAGACAAACAGGTAATCGAACAACTCGCCGGTCAAGAGCCCGACATCGAGCAGAGCTTATAACAATACATTTTGGCTGACTCAGAAATTATCGCTAACTTTGCGATATGAAATTTGAACTTCAAGCTACAGCAACCAACAGCGCAGCTCGTGCCGGTATGATTACAACCGACCACGGGTTCGTTCCTACCCCTATTTTCATGCCGGTCGGCACATTAGGGTCGGTCAAAGGTGTGCACATGCATGAGTTACGCGATGACATCGACGCCAAAATCATTCTTGGCAACACATATCATTTATACCTGCGTCCCGGAACCGAAATTCTGCGACAGGCAGGTGGGCTTCACAAATTCAACGGCTGGGATCGTCCTATTCTGACCGATAGTGGCGGTTTCCAAGTTTTTTCACTTTCCCACAACCGCAAGTTAAAAGAAGACGGAGCGCACTTCCGTAGCCACATCGACGGCTCAAAACACATTTTTACTCCTGAAAAAACAGTTGATATTCAACGTGCTATCGGTGCCGACATCATGATGGCTCTTGATGAGTGTACCCCCGGAACCGCCGATTTTGATTATGCGCGTAAATCGCTCGACTTGACCCATCGCTGGCTCGATCGAGGTTGGGAACACTTCAACTCGACCAAACCTCTATATGGCTACTCCCAGTCATTTTTCCCAATCGTACAAGGTTGCACCTATCCTGAACTCCGTCGAGAATCTGCGCGCAAAGTAGCTTCACTTGGAGCTGACGGAAACGCAATCGGAGGTTTGGCGGTTGGTGAACCTGCCGAAGTCATGTACGAGATGATTGAAGTTGTCAACGATATTCTCCCTGCCGACCGCCCCCGCTATCTTATGGGTGTCGGTACTCCTGCCAACATCCTTGAAGCAATCGACCGTGGAGTTGATATGATGGACTGTGTAATGCCTACCCGCAACGGACGAAACGGAATGTTGTTCACTTCAAACGGCATTATGAATATGCGAAACAAAAAATGGGCTGACGACTTCTCTCCAATACAAGAAGACGGTCCGTCATACGTTGACCGTGTATATTCCAAAGCCTACCTGCGTCACCTTTTCATCTCTCAAGAACTGCTGGCAATGCAAATTGCATCGATTCATAACCTTGCCTTCTATCTTTGGCTCGTCAGACAAGCTCGCGAACACATCCTTGCCGGCGACTTCAAGACTTGGAAAGAAGAAATGATTATACGTGTAACAACTCGACTTTAAACCGGATTTTTTCACTATGAATCGCCCTGTCAAGCTCATTGATCTGTATATCATAAAGAAGTTCCTCGGAACCTATCTTTTTGCTATTGCGCTCATTCTCGCCATTACTATAATGTTTGACGTCAATGAAAAGCTTGACTCATTTCTTAAGGCACCGTTAAAAGCCACGGTCTTTGACTATTTTGTCAACTTCCTCCCATACTTTGCAAACCAGTTCTCTCCGCTTTTTACTTTTATCGCGGTAATATTTTTCACATCAAAAATGGCTGATAACAGCGAGATTATAGCTATTCTTTCATCAGGAATCAGTTATCGACGCTTTATGAGACCCTATCTCATTTCGGCATTTATCATCGCTCTCGCCTCTTATCTTTTATCAGCCTATATCATTCCGCCAGCAAACGTCAAGCGTATCAATTATACAAACACCTATGTAAAAAACAAGCGTGTTGATTACGGCTCTAACATCATGCTTCAGGTTGCACCGGGGCAAATTGCCTACATCAACCGCTTTGAAAACTCATCTCGAACCGGTTACCGCTTTTCGCTTGAATCTTTCAAAGATAAAAAACTCGTGTCTCGATTGACAGCTCAATCAATCAAATATGACACGCTCCACCTTTGGCAGGTGCGAGACTACATGATTCGTGACCTTGAAGGCGACCGCGAAATTATTACACGCGGGCTCAAACTCGACACAATCATACCTATTGAGCCACGCGATTTTCTCATCTCTGAAACCGATCAGGAGACAATGACCACACCCCAGCTTAACGACTATATTTCACGACAACAAAAACGAGGTGTAGCCAATATCAAGTCTTTTGAAATTGAAGTTAACCGTCGTTATGCAATGTGTGCCGCCGCATTTATCCTCACTGTTATCGGCATGTCACTTTCATCCCGAAAAGTTAAGGGAGGTATGGGTATCAACATCGGAATCGGATTGGTTCTAAGCTTCAGTTACATCCTCTTTATGACTGTTACCTCGACATTTGCAATATCGGGTTACACATCGCCACTCATCGCTATGTGGATACCCAATATCATATATCTCATAATCGCAATCATTCTTTATCGAAAAGCCTCAATTTAATTATCTATTTTCTTTATATTTTTGTCAACAAATCAGGGCTTTTTGACGTTATCACTTTAAACAAGTTCATCATATTATACACCTCCCATCGTGAGCAAAATCGATAAAAAGCTGATAACTAAATTTGCCAAATGGTTTTTCTTAGGCTTGTTAAGTCTGATCATCCTTTTGGTAGTATTGCTTTATATCCCTTTTGTTCAGGACTTTGCAGTCAAGAAAGTGCTTAATCAAATCAACAGCAAAGGAGACATGACGCTTAACGTCAGTCGCCTGCGTTTGAAATTCCCACTCACTCTCGAAGTCAAAGATTTTGTGATGGCTCAGAAAGCCGACACAATGATAACCGTCGGTAATGCCCGTGCAAGTGTCAATCCATTACCGCTTATCAAGGGAAAAGTCAACGTTCCGACTCTTTCGGTTCAAGACATCGTCTATGCGATGGGCAATCCCGATTCAGCCCTGCAACTCAATGCGGCTGTCGATAATGTGTATGCTTGGGATGCCTCTGTTCGGCTTTCCGATATGGCCATCAACCTTCTCAAAGGTGAGGTAAACGGGGCGCGCATCAAAATGGCTATCAAAAACGACACCACTGCGGTTAAACCTGACACTGTTCAGCCTTCCCCGTTAACTGTCAATGCCGACAACCTCGTGATAAGCGACCTTAATTTTTCTATGTCGCTTGAAGGCACGATCGATTCACTCGGAACTCACGTTGGCAAAGCTAATTTGGTAAAAGGTCAATTTGATCTTCTTAAATCTGACATTCACGCCGGTGCATTGATTATTGACTCAATCTCAGCATCATATATCTATCCGGCAGTCACCACCTCAACTCCCGCGCCGACCGAAACTGTTACTTCGACATCCACCCCGTGGACTGTCAACGTTGATAAAATTTCAATTACCGGACAATCAGCTTTGTATGCTGTTGCCGGAGCCGTCCCGACACCAGGATTTGACATGAACTATATCAGCGTTTCTGACATTAAGATTGATATTGACTCGCTTTACAACCGCGGTTCTTCGCTTCGTGTTCCAATTAAAAGAATTGAAGCTACCGAACGCTGTGGACTCCCTCTACACGCCGACGGTTTATTTGAAATGGATTCAACCGAGATGCGTATCGACAGCATAACGGTTGCGACATCGTTCTCTTCAATAAATTTTACCGGTGTTATGGGCGTCGGTGACCTTATGACAACTCCCGATTTACCACTACAACTGAATGCACACGCATCTATAGCTCCGATCGATGTCAAACGTGCGCTCCCGGCAATGTCACAATTTGTAAGCGCACTGCCTCCTTATTCCAACCTTGAAGCACAGGCTATCATCAATGGCTCAACTTCAAGCCTTTCCATTAACGAAATTTCAGCTTCTCTCCCTGGTATTTTGACTTTGGGTGCCGACGGTTTTGTTGAAAATCCGTTTAATATGGATTATGCATCAGGGAACATCAATCTGCGCGGACACATCATCAGCGGTAAAACCGTTCAGCGAATGGTTATGGACCCCAAGACCGCCAAATCCTCGGGAATAGTTATTCCGCGCATAAATCTTAACGGTAATGTCGCACTTCATTCAGGTACAATCGACACACGACTCCGTGCTCGAACCGACACAGGTACAATCGCACTTGATGCACGTTGGAACGGTAAACACGAATTCTATAATGCCGATATCACAGCTAAAGACTTCCCTGTTGAAGCCATTATGCCGGGACTTGGAATGAGAGACTTGTCGGCTAATCTCAAGTTAAACGGCAACGGTTACGACCCATTCAAACCCGACACGAAAATAGACGCATCAATCGACATCATCAACTTGATTTACAACCGTGCAACCCTGCAAAATGTACAGGCATTAGCAACTCTTTCAAACGGTCAGGGCGAAGTTATACTCAAATCGGCAAACCGAGCCGCTACATTCCAAATTGTCGCATCGGGTAATCTTTCGCCAAACCCTTACAGTTGGACAATTAAAGGCGATATACCATCTATCGACCTCTATGCGCTCGGATTTACAACCGACCCGGCAAACATTACTCTCAACTTTGACGGTAATGCAGGTGTTGATGTTGATAATCATACTCTTGACGCCCAACTCCGATTCAACAATATTCTTGCCAATATGGGCGAGAACTCGACTTATTCTACACGCGGTCTAATCGTTGATTTTTCAGGTACAGACTCTCTCACCCATGCAAAAGTCACCGACCATACTCTTGTGCTTGACTTCATCAGTCCAATGCCGGTTGACAGTGTAGCCTTACGATTCAGTCTCGCGTCTGACACAATTGTTGATTTTTTGCACCGTCAACGCACCGACATCCCCCTCATACAGTCTGTACTCCCGAAATTTAAACTTACCTTTACCTCGGGCGGAACAGGCAACATTCTGACAAACGCTCTGCAAAAATCAGGAATGTCGTTCAAAAATATCAATGCAAGTTTGACAAACGACTCGCTCATTAATATGAACGCTCGGCTGCTGAAACTAAAATCAGGTTCGGTCAAACTCGACACAATCGACTTGAGGATCAACCAGATTGGAAAATATCTCACTCTCAATACAGCCGTCAACAACGCTCGGGGAACTTGGGATCAAATGGCTCATATCCATCTCAACGGCTATCTTGTCGATGCAAAAGCCGGACTATTCTTCAAACAATCAAATATCTCTGACAAAACAGGTTACAGCATCGGTATGGTAGCTCAAACTGCCGATTCGATCGTCACAATAAACCTTGTTCCTTACAATCCTGTAATCGGGTATAAAGACTGGACAGTCAACTCTGATAACTTTATCACCTATAATCTCGTTCACCGTCACGTCGATGCTAATTTACACATGAGCAGCAACGAAAGTTCGATCGCTCTTTTCACCGACCACAACGATTCAATCAAAGGACAAGAAGATATTAACCTTCAAGTCAAGGATATACACATTGCCGACTGGTTGTCAATCAACCCGTTTGCCCCGCCAATGAAGGGCGATCTTTCAGTTGATCTCAAAGTTGGTCAACGTGAAAATCATATTTTTACCGGAAACGGCATAATCTCACTCGATGACTTCTATTATGGTCGCGAACGCGTCGGTTCATTCAAAATTGATGCCGACATCTCGACCAATGCAAAAGGCACTTTGAATGCCGACTTGTCACTGATGGTTGACAGTATCAAAACGATAACAGCTCGTGGTGCCCTTAATGATTCAACACAAGCGTCTCCGTTCCTTCTCGATTTCCGAATGATTCATTTCCCCTTAAAGGTTGTTAACCCGTTCCTTCCACCGGGCACTGCCACTTTGTCGGGTATGCTTAACGGAAATATGGAAATCACAGGTTCGGCTGCCGACCCCAAATTCAACGGTTCTATTGAATTTGACTCTACAACAATGAAAGTGACAATGCTCGGCTCAACCTTTAAATTTGCTGAAACTCAAATCCCGGTTGACAGCAACGTTGTCTATTTCAATAACTATACAATCAAAGGTGTCAATCAAAATCCGCTGTCAATCAACGGAGAGGTCGATCTGCGACACCTGCTGACCCCGATGATCGACCTTGTCTTGAAAGCTGACAACATGCAAATTGTCAACTCGACAAAAGCCTCAAAAGGAGCCGATGTATATGGCAAAGCATTCATCAACGTTGATGCAACAGTTCAGGGCTCACTCTCTGACCTCGATATTGATGCCGCACTGACCGTTTTAAGCAATACCAATGTAACTTATGTTATGACCGACGCTCAATCGGCACTTAAGTCTCGTGACATTGGCGATATGGTCCGCTTTGTCAATTTTGCCGACTCATCAACCCTTGTTGTCGACACTATTCCAGAGACAACATCATCGATGAATTTGGATGCATTGCTGACCATACAGCCCGGATCAACTCTTAACATTGACCTCTCGACCGATGGTAAGAACCGTGTAACATTGCAAACCAACGGAACACTTGATTATTCGGTCAACGCGATGAACGATTCTCGCTTTACCGGACGCCTTAATATCAACAGCGGTTTTGTACGCTACTCTCCGCCATTGATGTCTGAAAAAGTGTTCAACTTCCAGGAAGGTAGCTTCGTAGCTTTCAATGGCGATATGATGAACCCGATTCTCAATATCCATGCAGTTGACAATCTGAAAGCAAACGTTACTCAGACCGGACAAAACTCCCGTCTCATAACATTTAATATTCTCCTCGGCATTACTGGTACACTCGATGAGATGAATGTCAAATTTGATCTTGACACCAACGACGACATTACAATCCAAAATGAGTTGCAGTCAATGAGTGCCGACCAGCGTGCAAATCAGGCTATGAACCTGTTGTTGTATAACGTCTATACCGGACCCGGTACAAAAGCCGACTCAAATATCGGTGGCAATGCACTCTACTCGTTCCTCGAATCTCAACTCAACTCTTGGGCTGCCAATAATATCAAAGGCGTTGATATCTCATTTGGTATTAACCAATATGATCAAACAACCAACGGAGCGACATCGACAACCACAAGCTACAGCTATCGAGTTTCAAAATCGCTATTCAACGACCGCTTCAAGATTGTTGTCGGAGGTAACTATACCGATGATAATGACCCCGACCAGAATATCGCAGAAGATCTCATCAACGACATTTCGTTTGAATATCTTTTGAACCAAAACGGAACAATGTTAGTCCGCATATTCCGTCACACAGGCTTTGAAAGTATTCTCGAAGGCGAAATCACCCAAACCGGCGTCGGCTTTGTTTACAAGCGTAAAATACAGAACCTCGGTGAAATGTTCAAACCGTTCCATCGCCGTTCAAAAAGTACACCTCAGCTCCCCCAACAGGGACAAGTTCTAAATCAAATTTCAACGCCATCATCCGACAATGAAAACAAGAAATAACATATTGACTGCTCTCTCGCGACTGTCAGGGCTCGCCATCTTGATTATGATGGTTACCTCGTCGTGCTCTACAACACGGCGTCTACCCTCTGACGAGATTCTTTACACCGGTTTGAAAAGCGTTGAGATTAATCCCGACAACAAAGAACAAAAAGTTCCATCGGGTGTCAAAAGCGAAATAAACAGTGCCGTCAATGTAAAAGCAAACAAATATACATTTACTCCAAGCATACGCATCCCTATCGGACTCTGGGTTTACAATAACTGGAATCCTAACTCAAAAGGTATCAAAAAATGGCTGTATAACAAGCTTGTTGAAGACCCTATTGTTATTTCAGACGTTCGACCCGAAGTTCGTACTAAAATGATTGATGAAATTCTTGACAACAACGGTTTTTTTCAAGGTACGTCATCTTTTCAACTTAATCAAGGAAAAAATAAGAAAAAAGCCTCTCTGACCTATATTGTTAATACAGGTCCGGCATATATGGTTGACACAATCGAGATGCTTCCCGACACAACCAAACTATTCACCATGCTGAATACGGCGGCAAAACACGACACATATTTAGGCCGTAGCAATATGAGATATTCAACCGACTCGCTTTCAATCGCCCGTAACCGATTGGCAAATTATGTTCGTAACCACGGATACTACTATTTCCGTCCCGAATATATCGAATATCTCGCCGACTCTATTCAAAATCCGGGACATATCGCCTTAAGAATGACCGTTGCATCTAATGTTCCCAAACAGGGTATAACAAGCTATCGCACCGGAAAAATAACCGTCTATGCCTTCCGTACACATGGCGGAGGTACGCCCGACACAACTGTCTTTAAACAGGCGACACTCATTCAGATGATGCCATCACGACTACGTCGCAACATTATTCCTGAATGTATTACGTTTAGAGAAGGACGCCCGTTCTCGGTCCGCTCGATGAACCAAACTCAAAACCGCATCTCCCGACTTGGAATTTTCAATGCAATTTCAATTGACGTCATGCCCGATTCGCTTGCATCAGAGCCGACTCTCGATGCCGCCATTTCATGTACCTTTGACACTCCCCTCGAAGCAAGTATCGAAGTCAACGCTTCGTCAAAATCAAACAGTTATATTGGTCCCGGAGTAACACTTGGCGTGACTAACAAAAATATTTTTGGCGGAGGCGAGCAATTCAGCGTATCTTTAACCGGAACTTATGAATGGCAAACCGGAGGTAAAGACCGAAACCATTCTTCTGTCTTCAATTCTTATGAAATAGGATTGACAACATCACTCGCATTTCCACGCATGCTTGCACCACGTTTTATTCCCCGTCGTCATCGCGAACTAAACTGGACACGCATCACGCTCAATGCCGACCTGCTTAACCGTCCCCACTATTTCAAGATGGCTCAGTTCAACGCATCAATCAACTATGATTGGCAATCAAGTCGAAACTCTACCTCAACCTTGACGCCATTCAAGATTACATATACAAACCTTATAAACACCACCCAGCTCTTTGACTCGATTATTGACGCCAACCCGGCGATCGCGCTCAGCTTCCGCAGTCAGTATATCCCCCAAATGGCATATACATATAACTATATGAAGATGCTTGACCGCGATAACTCGTTCAATTGGACATTCACAGTTCAGGAAGCAGGTAACATTTTCTGGTCAATCTATGAGCTTTGTGGCGTACATGGGGAGAAGGAACTTTTCGGAACGCCCTTCTCTCAATTTGTCAAAGGTCAAACCCAGATTGTTTACGGCAGACGCCTTTCCGGTGATAACTGGCTGTATTTCAGAGCCGCTTGCGGAGCCGCTCATGCTTATGGCAACTCATCACAAGTTCCATACGCCGAACAATTCTATGTCGGTGGCGCCAACTCGGTCAGAGCATTTACCGTACGCTCTCTCGGTCCGGGCAGCTATCGTCCCGACGCAAATGCAATCGATGGATATTTTGACCAGACCGGTACTTTCAAATTTGAATTTAACGCTGAATATCGTTTCCCGATTTTCGGACCGCTTCATGGCGCACTCTTCCTTGATTCGGGTAACATCTGGCTACTCAAAGATGACCCCAAACGCCCCGGTGGACTTTTGAAAGCATCATCATTCCTTAAAGATCTCGCTGTCGGTACCGGAGCCGGACTCCGCTTTGACATCGGTATGCTCGTTGTACGCGGTGACCTCGGAATCGGTATTCACGCACCTTATGATACCGGCAAACGAGGATACTACAATATGACTTCGTTTGGCAAATCACTTGCCTTCCACCTTGCCATCGGTTACCCGTTCTAAAATCGGGTTATTAATGTCTTAGTCTCAATTCTTTTTCAAGATCCGAGATACTGACCCCCATCTGTTCACACAGCACAAGCAAGTGATAAATTAGGTCTGACGCTTCATAGATAAAACGTGAGCGATTACCGTCAACAGCCTCTATTATTGTTTCAGCGGTTTCCTCTCCAACCTTTTTGGCTATTGCCTTGACGCCTTTGATAAACAAGCGGGTCGTATATGAACCTTCGGGCATATCATGATGACGCTTGCTTATAACTTTACCAAGCCGGCGAATAAAGCCCTCAGCTTCAGGCGTATCAAAACAAGCCGTTGTTCCACGGTGACAAGTCGGACCGATCGGGTTTGCTTTAATCAGCAATGCATCGTTGTCACAGTCATTAAACATTTCGACAACGTTCAGGAAATTGCCCGATGTCTCTCCTTTTGTCCATAACTGACCGCGAGTGCGTGAAAAAAAAGTAACCTTACCTGTCTCTACTGTTTTTTCAAAGGCTTCCCGGTTCATATAACCGAGCATCAACACCTTTAATGTCACCGCATCCTGAACAATAACAGGCAACAAGCCATCGGCAAGTTTTGAAAAATTAAAATCTGAATATTGCATTGTAATATCTTTTATCAAGTTAAAGTCTGACAGTTATTCCCTGCTCTGAAAGTTGCTTTTTCAAATCTCCTATCGAAATTTCTCCGTAGTGAAAGATTGAAGCTGCCAAAGCCGCATCAGCTTTACCCTCAGTCAGGACTTTTGCTATGTCATTTACACTCCCTGCCCCTCCCGATGCAATTATCGGGATTGACACTTCTCTATTCAATCGTGCAAAAGCATCACACGGATATCCACGGCGGGTTCCGTCATGATTCATCGACGTGAACAAGATTTCGCCGGCACCTCGTTGCTCCGCTTCACGAGCCCAAGAAAACAGCTCTTTATCAGTAAATCGCCTCCCGCCATGAGTAGTCACATGCCATAATCCGTCATCATCCGACAGCTTGGCATCAATCGCAACAACAACAAACTGGCTACCATATTTCCGAGCAATCTCATCAATTAGTTCTGGATTATAAACACCGGCGGTATTAAGCGTGATTTTATCAGCTCCCGCATCAAGAAGTCGCGACGCATCTTCTCTCGACGAAATACCGCCGCCGACCGTGAACGGAATATTTATACCCAATGCTATTTCTTCAACCAACGATGTAAAAGTCGATCGTTCTTCATCTGATGCGCTGATATCGAGATATACCAACTCGTCGGCACCTTCGCGAGCATAGAATTTACCAAGTTCGACCGCCGAACCCACATCCTGCAGATGTTCAAAATTTACACCTTTTACCGTTCGTCCGTTCTTAACATCAAGACACGGTATTATTCGTTTTGCAACCATTCTTCAATAAATTTTAATGGAATTCGGTTCTCATAAATTGCTTTACCGACAATCACGCTTTTTAAACCGGCTTCGTCGAGTTTTATAATATCATCAATTGATGACACTCCCCCCGAAACCGTAAAATTAATAGTAGGAAAATGTTTTTGCAGGTCAACATATAATTCTGTTGCCGGTCCTTGCAACATACCGTCACGCGATATTTCGGTTACTATACAGCGTTCCAGTCCGTATGGCAAGAATCGTTCAGTCAAATCTTCTATACCGATCTCGTCGGTTTCAAGCCATCCGTTCACTGCTATTTTACCATTGGAAACATCCGCACCCAAAACCATACGGTCTCCGCCATATTGTTCAAGCCATTTCTGGAACAAATCAGGCTGACGCGAAGCAACACTTCCGACAACGGCAAACGATGCTCCGGCGTTGAACACATCATTTAAAGCAACATCCGACTTGATGCCGCCACCCCATTCAATCTCAAGCCCTTTGACTGCCGAAACAGCTTCAAGTACTTTCAAATTCATGGGCTTTGACGCCTTTGCACCATCAAGATCAACAATATGAAGACGTTTGACACCACAGTCGGCATATTTTTTTGCCATATCCAATGGCGACGCATCATATATTTTTTTTCGGTCATAGTCTCCTTGCGAAAGTCTGACACAACGTCCTTCTATAATGTCTATTGCAGGTATTATCTCGATTCTGCTCATAGCTTCAGAAAGTTTTTCAATATACGTTCACCGGTGTCTCCACTCTTTTCAGGATGAAACTGAACGCCATAAAAATTTTCATATTTTAGTGCGGCACTATAAAGGATTCCTTGACGGGTTGTCGCAATAGTATCGGGACAAAGTCCGGCATAATAAGAATGAACATAATAAACAAACTCTCCCGATTTTATATCCTTGAACAGCTTGCTTTCAAGATTACCAATCGTATTCCAGCCGGTATGAGGCACTTTCAGTTCTTCTGTCGGTATAAATTTCTTTACAAACGTATCAAAAATGCCGAGACAATCTACATCACCCTCGTCTGAGTGGCGACACATTATCTGCATACCGACACAAATCCCCAAAACAGGCTTTCTCAAATTCATTATTGAAGGAATTAAGCCGGTATCTCTCAGGTTTGCCATTGCTTCGGCTGCATTTCCAACTCCGGGCAAAATAACACGATCGGCTCTTCTAAGTTCTTTCTCATCGGCAGTTAGGACAAATTCAGCTCCGAGTCGGGTCAACGCGTTCATGACCGACCTTAAATTCCCGGTCTTGTAATCTACTATCGCAATCATAAAATACCTTTGCTTGATGGTAATACATTTGAAAATACATCACGCCTGACAGCCATCTTCAATGCCCGTGCAAACGCTTTGAAAACACCTTCAATCAAATGATGATTGTTCTCTCCATGTGCTGTAATATGCAGGTTACAACGCATTTCCGAACTCAGTGTCTTAAAAAAATGCTTATACATTTCGGTTGGCGTATCACCGACATATTCTCTTGTAAAGTTCACATTCCATACAAACTCCGAACGTCCGCCGAAATCAAGTAGTACCGTTGCATCGCACTCATCCATAGGCAGTGCAAATCCATAACGGTCCATCCCAACCTTGTTCCCTATCGCATTGTAAATCAGCTGCCCGAGAACAATTGCCACATCTTCCATCGTGTGGTGCTCATCAACCTGCAGGTCGCCCTGAGCCTCAATCTTCAATGAGCATCCGCTATGATGCGGAATCTGTTCAAGCATGTGGTCAAAAAAATGAAGTCCGGTTGATATTGAGGTCGTTCCACGTCCGTCAAGATCAATCTCCCCAATAATCGAGGTCTCGAGTGTTATTCGTTCAATTTTGCAACTTCTTGAAGTAGAACGCAAAAACTCACATATTTTCATCCATGAGTCAGTGATTAGCTCACAGCCTTCAGCCCAGGTTCCCTCCGGTTGCAACAATATCGCCTTTGCCCCGAGATTCTTTGCCAGTTCGACATCGGTCAATCGGTCGCCGATTACAAAACTCGATGAAAGATCATATTCCGGGTTATCTATATATTTGGCAAACATACCGGTTCGCGGTTTACGATTAGGCGAATTGTCCTCGGGCATTGACGGGTCAACGAGTATATCACTGAAAACGACTCCTTCCCCGGCAAGCGTCTTAATCATAAGGTTTTGAGGGGGTAAGAAATCAGCTGTCGGGAATGATGAAGTTCCGAGACCGTCCTGATTTGAAGCCATTACGAGTTCAAACTCACCCGTCGTCATGATTTTTGACAATGCCGTAATTACACCCGGTACAAATTCAAATTTTTCTAACGAATCTATTTGATAATCAACCGGTGGCTCAACCAATATTGTTCCGTCTCTGTCAACAATCAAAAGCTTTTTCATAAATTCATTATTTATAGTTTTCAAGAGCTTCAATCACTCGTTTATTTTCTTCGGGTGTACCTATTGTCAGCCTCAGACAATTCTCGCATAATGCCACACGGCTGCGATTTCTGACTATTATTTCTCGCCCGATCAAGTAGTTATACAGCGCATCTCCATCATCGCTCTTAAACAAAATAAAATTAGAATCAGACGGATACACCTCTTTTACAAATTCAAAGTCCTTTAGTCTGCGTGACATATTTTCACGCTCCACCTTGATTGTATTCACATGCTCGTCAAGAGGTTCATCAAGCAATTTAGTCACTTTCTCGATAGTCGATAAATTGATGTTATACGGATATTTGACCATATTCATATAATCGATTATCTCTTTTGATGCAAATGCCAGTCCACATCTCAATCCTGCCATTCCCCATGCTTTTGACATAGTTTGCAAAACCACAAGATTAGGATAGTCTGACAGTTTGCCGGTCAAGCTCTCTTTATTAGAGAAATCGATATAAGCCTCATCAACAACCACTATACCGTCAAATTTCTTGACCAAAGTTAATATTTCATCAACTTCGAACGAATTGCCGGTTGGATTATTGGGCGAACAAATAAACAGCAGCTTTGAGTTGGAATCAGCAGCTTTTAATAATGCGTCAGTTGGCAACGAAAAATCTCTGTTCAACAAAACTTTTCTCATCTCGACATCATTAATGGCAGCCGAAACTTCATACATTCCATAGCTTGGCGCAATTGCTATCGCATTGTCTTCACCCGGAATACAGAAAATTCTGAACATAAGGTCAATAGCTTCATCACTGCCATTCCCGATAAACATATTTTCGATTGGCAGTCTCTTGATTTCGCTCAACCTTTTTTTAAGTGTCAGCTGCCGCGGGTCGGGATAACGGTTATATCCGTTTTCAAACGGACTCTCGTTTGCATCGAGAAACACCCCAATCTTACCCTTGTATTCATCTCGGGCGGTCGAATAGGGCGACAATGCCAATATATTGGGGCGTATCAACGCCTTTATATCACTCTTCATTTTCAAGTCTGATTTTTACAGCGTTGGCGTGAGCAGCAAGTCCCTCTGCCTCTGCCATTTTGATTATCGTATATGACAAACCTCTAAGTCCGCTTGCCGATATATTTTGTATAGTCATTTTCCTCATGAAACTGTCGATGTTGACACCACTATAACTGTGTGCCCACCCCGATGTCGGAAGCGTATGATTTGTTCCCGATGCATAATCTCCCGCACTCTCGGGTGAATAATTACCGACAAAAACACTTCCGGCAGCTGTTATATCATCAACAGCCTTCATTCCGTCACTGATTGAAAGTATCAGGTGTTCAGCCCCATAAATGTTTGCAAATTTTATCATTTCTGCTCGACTGTAAAGCACTATGATTCGACTGTTTGCAAGCGACTTTAAAACATATTCATCACGAGGCAATTCTGCCGCCTGAACTTCAATCGCATCAGCTATTTTATTTGCCAATTTCTCACTATCACAAACAACAATTCCCTGAGAATCAGCCCCATGTTCACACTGCGACAATAAATCGGCTGCAACAAATTCAGGACAACAAGTTTCATCAGCGACAATCATTACCTCCGACGGCCCCGCCGGCATGTCAATGGCTACCGTTGTCGACCCGACAAGCTGCTTAGCCATTGTAACGTAACGGTTTCCCGGTCCGAATATTTTGTTAACCTGAGGTACACTCTCCGTACCAAAAGCCATCGCTCCTATAGCCTGGGCTCCCCCAATCTTGAAAATCTTGTCAACTCCACATCGACGGGCAGCATACAGAACCGCATCGGCAACCTTTCCGTCCCGATCGCAGGGTGTGCACATCACCACTTCTTTACAACCGGCAATCTTTGCAGGTAAAGCAAGCATAAGCACGGTTGAAAACAACGGTGCTGTTCCCCCCGGAATGTATATCCCGACTTTTTGAATTGCTACCGGACGCTGAATACATACAACATCTTCTGTGGTCTCGACTGTAATTTCCTTTGGCAACTGTGCCCGATGAAACGACGAAATATTTTTTACTGCTGTTTCGATTGCGGCTTTAAGAGCCTCGGACAATCGCTCACAAGCTTCATCCAATTCTTTTTCAGTAACCTGAAAACCACCGACAACTTCCCGCTTGTCAATTTCGAGCGAAAGCTCAGCCAAAGCCTTGTCTCCATCGAGTTTAACTCTATCGAGTATTTTCAAAACAATTTCTTCAACTGGCTTGCTTTCAGACTGTTTAGCACGCAAACAAAGCTCCTTCCACTGCTCTTTTCCCGGATTTACAAAGATTTTCATAAGATGATTTTGTCAACAGATAAAACAAGAATTCCTTCAGCACCGATTGCTTTGAGTTGTCGTACTTTATCCCATAGCTCCGACGCATTTACAACCGAGTGTATCGAGCTCCATCCATCGGCTGCCAATGGTAGGATAGTTGGAGATCGCATTGACGGCAAAATCTCGATTGCTTTTTCTATCGATTCATCTGGAATATTCATCAGCAGATATTTTTTATTGCGACTGATACTGTCGCTTTCAATACGGAACTCTATTTCTTCAAGCAACTTCAAATCTTCATCAATCAGCGAGTTACCACCTATCAGCACCGCTTCTGATTTCATCACGACTTCAACCTCCTTCAAACCGTTTGAAATCAATGTTCCGCCTGATGAAACAATATCAAATATTGCATCAGCCATCCCGGCTGCCGGTGTGATTTCTACCGATCCGGCTATAACGACCGGATGAATTTCAACCCCTTTTTCTTTAAAGAAGCGGGTTAATATGTTGGGATATGACGTTGCAATTCTCTTTCCGGCAAAATACTCAAGTCCCGTGTATTCATCACCTTTGGGAATCGCAAGCGACAATCTGCACTGTCCGAAGCCAAGATTTTTCAACACCTTGACATCAAAGCCTTTTTCCTCGACCTCGTTCAAACCAACGATGCCGAGTTGCGCGATATCGTTCGCTACAACTCCCGGAATATCATCGTCTCGCAGATTTAACATCTCTATCGGAAAGTTGGAAGCCTTAGATAAATACTGTCTTTTTGTGGTATCGACCTCTATTCCGATACGACTGAGCAAACTTAATGATTCTTCGCCAAGACGTCCTTTGTTTTGAATTGCAATCTTCAACATCTTTATATTATTTTAAAATAAAAACCGCAGAACGTGGTGTTAACCTACGAATCTGCGGCATAAATCTTTTTAATTATCAATTTTATATTTACAACGACCTCGCCGCCCGATTCAACTGGTGGTAATGATGATGGTGGTGACGATGGTTGAAGTTATTAGTCATTATCTGTCATTTTGATGTCGCAAAGTTATCACTTTTAATTTAAACAGCCAAACAATTTTTAATTTTATCGCAAAATAAGTTGTTTTATATCACAATTTATCACATATACATATAATAATTATATGACAAAAATATATGACAGAGCATTCTAAAATAAATTTCTACACGAAAACAGACCATTTTTCAGGTATAATAGAATAATTTTTATTACTTTTGTACCCGAAAACAACAATTGATGCCATTATACCTTCCCTCTGAATCTAATTCAATTTTAAAATACAGTCTAACAAATTTTTTTCACCTGTCCCCGACCGGTATTTTGAATATAGGTCGGGGATTTTTATGCATTTCTTATACTTTCGTTGTATAAAAAATCATTTTTACTAATAAAAAGTAATAAAATTCAGCATATAAGCTACATATTTAAAATTTATTTATTACTTTTGCATCATGAAACAAAAGATTGCAAGACTTCCTCTCATCTCTGAGGTTTTGAATTCAGAAATCATTGACAGCCAGGAAACACTGCTCAATATTCTGAAAGCCCGTGGCATCAATGTCACTCAGGCTACCTTGTCTCGTGATCTTAGAAAACTTAACGCCACCAAAGTGGCGCTCCCTTCAGGTGGTTTTCGCTACAAGGTATTTCCCAATCAGACTGAAATTTCTCACCACGAAGTTGCAAAATATACCTCAAGCCGTCTAAGGAATTCCGACCAAGCAAACCAAGACATTTTGTCATTTGCAATCTCCAACAATCTCGTTGTAATTAAAACTCGTAACGGTTGTGCCGGTGCCCTTGCCTTTGACATCGATATGTTGGGATTCCCCGAAATTATTGGCACAATTCCGGGTACCGACACCCTTTTGGTTGTCATTGACGAGAATCTTTCTCGCGAGCAGATTATACGTCTTCTTCTGGAGATTATCCCCGATGCGATTACCAACGAAGCTACAATTAACATTTCTCAAAATCGACGACGCCGATGACGCTCTGGCGTCAATATATTTTATCTCTGCTTGGCACGAATAAGCGGGATGCTTCTATTCATGCCACTTTCTAAATTTTGAATATTCTTCTTTAAAACAAACTACGACTTACATATTTTATAAAATAATGCAAGATAATAACGAAATCGATGTTTTAGTTGCAGGTCCCGAGCATGTTAAATATGTCGACGAGATTCTTGAAACAATTAACCGCGCCGCTAAAGTCCGCGGAACCGGTATTGCAAAACGTTCACCCGAATACGTAACTAAAAAAATGCACGAAAACAAAGCGGTCATTGCCCTGACTAAAGACGGTCGCTTTGCCGGTTTCAGCTACATCGAGTCTTGGAGCAACAAAAAATTCGTTGCAAACTCAGGTTTGATCGTTGCAGACGAATTTCGCCGTATGGGACTCGCAAAACGAATCAAAAAACGCATTTTTGAGCTCTCTCGCGAACGTTTTCCCGAAGCTAAAATTTTCTCTCTCACAACCGGTGCGGCTGTTCTCAAACTCAACTTTGAACTTGGCTACCGTCCCGTTACATTTGACGAACTCACCGATGACGAGGCTTTTTGGCGCGGATGCGAAAGTTGCGTGAACTATGACATTCTTCAACGCAACGGCGGTCACAAATGTCTTTGCACAGGCTTGCTCTATGACCCTGCCGAGCCCTACCACCATCTCAACGGCGACCAAGAATAAATTTCCCTTCTGATTTCATATATTATTAATCTCAATCACGAAACAAAACAAACCAATTATAAAATGGAAAGAAAAAAAGTAGTACTCGCTTTCAGCGGAGGTCTTGACACCTCTTTTGCAGTCAAATATCTAACTGAAGACTGCGGTTATGACGTTTACACCGCCATCGCCAACACCGGCGGTTTCTCAACCGACGAACTCGCTGCAATCGAGCGACGCGCAATTGAGCTTGGTGCCGTTAGCCATGCAACGCTCGATGTTACTCACCAATATTATGAAAAGAGCATCCGATACATGATTTTCGGTAACATCCTCCGTAACGGAACATATCCCATCTCGGTCAGCTCTGAGCGCATCTTCCAGGCTATCGCCATAATTGAGTATGCTAAAAAAATCGGTGCTCATGCCGTTGCCCACGGTTCTACATCTGCCGGTAACGATCAGGTTCGTTTTGACCTCACTTTTGAAATCCTCGCTCCCGAAATCGAAATCATCACTCCAACCCGCGACATGAACCTCACTCGCGAGTATGAAATCGACTACCTCAAGAAACACGGTTTCGTAGCCGACTTCAAAAAAATGGAATACTCTATCAATAAAGGCCTTTGGGGTACAAGCGTAGGTGGTAAAGAAACTCTCCACTCCGACCAGACTCTTCCCGAACACGCCTACCCCACCCAGATGACCGCGACCGCCGATTCTCAAATGACAATCGACTTTGAGAAAGGCGAAATCTCTGCTGTCAACGGTCAGCCTTTCAGCGACAAAGTTGCAGCTATCCGCAAGATTGAAGAAATCGTAGCCCCCTATGCTGTCGGTCGTGATATGCACGTCGGCGACACCATCATCGGCATCAAAGGTCGCGTTGGTTTTGAAGCAGGTGCCACAATGGTTATCCTCAGCGCCCACAAAATGCTCGAAAAACATACACTCACCAAATGGCAGCAATATTGGAAAGAACAGCTCGCCAACTGGTATGGAATGTTCCTCCACGAAGCTCAGTATCTCGATCCCGTTATGCGCGAAATCGAAAGCTATCTCGAAACATCTCAGCGCAACGTAACCGGTCGCGTGATCATCGACCTCAAACCCTACCGCTTCATCACCGTAGGCGTTCAGAGCCCGTTTGACTTGATGAAGAGCCAGTTTGGCGAATACGGCGAGCTTAGCCGCGGCTGGACTGCCGACGACATCAAAGGCTTCACCCATATCCTTGGCAACCAGATGAAGATCTACTATCACATCCAGCAAGCCAACGGCAAATCTGACATGGAACTTGTCTGATATTTATTCATTACCCAACTCATTATAATGATTAAAGCAGGAATTATTGGAGGCGCAGGTTACACTGCCGGCGAACTTCTTCGCCTTTTATTCAATCACCCCGACGTTGAAGTTGTCAGCGTGATGTCAACAAGCCTTGCCGGCTCGCGTCTTGACGAAGTCCACAAAGGGCTCGTCGGCGAAACCGATATGAAATTTGACAGCGAGCTCGACCTTAACGCTATCGATGTCCTATTTTGCTGCACCCCCCACGGCGCTTCAAAAACCTACATCGAGGCTCACCCCGAGATTTCGCCCGAACTTCGCATCATTGACCTTGCTGCCGACTATCGCCTTGACGACGGAACCCACGACTTTGTCTATGGTCTCCCCGAGCTAAACCGCAAAGCCACAGTCCGTGGCGCAAAACATATCGCCAACCCCGGATGCTTTGCCACTGCCATTCAGCTCGCACTCCTTCCGCTCGCCAAGCACCAGCTCCTGCCCGACAATGTAAACGTCAACGCCATTACAGGCAGCACTGGTGCAGGTGTCAAACCCGGAGCTACCACCCACTACTCGTGGCGCAACGACAACGTTTCGGTTTACAAACCGTTTACCCATCAGCACCTTGCCGAGATCAATCAGACGCTGAAACGCCTTCAGCCATCATTCTCGGGCGACATCGACTTTATCCCGATGAGAGGTCCGTTCTCTCGTGGTATATTTGCGAGCATCACCCTCAAATGTGACGCTACGATCGAAGAACTCCTTCGCATCTACCGCGACACCTACGACGACCACAGTTTCACATTCGTTTCTGAGACACCGATCGACCTCAAAGATGTTGTGAATACCAACAAATGCCTAATCCACCTCGACCGCCACGGCAAAGACAAACTCCTTGTCACCGTTGCTATCGACAACCTGCTCAAAGGCGCAACCGGAACTGCCGTCCACAACATGAATCTGCTTTTCGGACTCTCTGAAAAAACCGGTCTCAACCTTAAGGCGTCTGCTTTCTAATTAGAATTAATCCAACAATCATTTCAATAAACATTTTTCCTTTATGGCAAAATTAAACTTTGGCGGTGTTGAAGAGACCGTCGTTACCCGCGGAGAATTCCCGGTAGAAAAAGCTCGTGAAATCCTCAAAGACGAGACAATCGCAGTTATTGGCTATGGCGTTCAAGGTCCCGGTCAAGGTCTTAACCTTCGTGACAACGGATTCAACGTAATCGTTGGTCAGCGTCCCGGCAAGACTTTTGAAAAAGCTATTGCTGACGGTTGGGTACCCGGTGAAACTCTTTTCTCAATCGAAGAAGCTTGCGCTAAAGCAACTATCATACTCTGCCTTCTTTCTGACGCAGCCGTAATCAGCGTTTGGCCTACTATCAAACCCCACCTCACCCAAGGCAAAGCCCTCTACTTCTCTCACGGTTTCGCAATCAACTGGAACGACCGCACCGGCGTTGTTCCCCCTAAAGATATTGACGTAATCATGGTTGCTCCAAAAGGTTCAGGCGCAACAGTCCGTTCTCTCTTCCTCGAAGGCCGTGGCATCAACTCTTCATTTGCCGTTTACCAAGACTACACCGGTCGTGCGCTCGAACGCACAATCGCCCTCGGTATCGGTATCGGTTCAGGCTACCTCTTTGAAACAACTTTTGAACGTGAAGCTGTCAGCGACCTCACCGGCGAACGTGGCTCTCTCATGGGCGCAATCCAAGGTCTTCTCCTTGCCCAGTATGAAGTTCTCCGTGAAAACGGTCACACCCCCTCTGAAGCATTCAACGAAACCGTTGAAGAACTCACCCAATCACTCATGCCCCTCTTCGCTGCCAAAGGTATGGACTGGATGTATGCCAACTGCTCTACCACCGCTCAGCGCGGTGCCCTCGACTGGATGGGTCCGTTCCACGATGCAATCAAACCGGTTGTTCAAAAACTTTATGCAAGCGTAAAATCAGGAGAAGAAGCTCAGCGTTCAATCGACTCTAACTCGGCTCCCGACTACCGCGACCGTCTCAACGAAGAACTCCGTCAGCTCCGCGAAAGCGAACTCTGGCGCACTGCCGTAACCGTTCGTGAGCTCCGTCCCGAAAACAACAAATAAAATCACCATCTCCAAATATCCCGCGAAGCTGTACCCCTCGGTACAGCTTCGCTTTTTATAACCTATTCCCCTTTCAACATAAGCCATTAACTCGTAGGGACATGCCTTTGGCATGTTGATCGGCACGTACGTCCAAACTCCACGTGAAACCGCATTGCCGCCACGGTTTGTCTCCGACAAAAAAAATTTAACCCCGCCATCGAGCTACGCTCATTGGTGGGGGAACACGACGCCCCACCAATACACCATCGTCGGAGACCGATGAACTTACCCCAACGATGTATTAACTTAATTCTGCATTATGCATTATGTTATCGCCCTTGGCACTTTGCTTTGCAAAGAATTATGCATTCTGCATTATGAATTAATTGAATTTTTTTGTAACTTTGCAGTCGCAGACTATAATCTCAACCCGCGCTAGTAGGGTAAATTTTTAAATTTAAGCCTTAGATGGCTAAAAGGTAGGGACTGCAAGACATATTAGAAAGCGTTTATCCGCGCTGATTCTTGATATACAGAAATTCTCGCAAAATTTCATTGGAGTCAAGGGTTTAGCAACTGTAAATGCCCGTGGTAATGTAACATTATGCTATCGGTAAAATGTCTCGTGAGAGATGTTACCGTTAGCTATGATTGCATATACTGGCGTGGGCTTCTGCAGTTGCCGTCCAACTCCAATAGGCAATGCGAGAAGCCTCTGTATGAAGGACGGTAACCGATACAGATTCCCGCGTATTCTATGTTAAATTCCAAATATTTTTGGGATTTTTTTATTTTATGAGGGTC
>CAMWIM010000011.1 GCA_947174335.1 uncultured Porphyromonadaceae bacterium
CCCTTGCAAGATATTTTTTTAAATGAAAAAATGAATACTTATTTCAGTTTGGCGAGTGCGTCAACATAGCTTGAAATAACACGATCATAGAGATTTTTATATGATTTGCGGGCACTCAAATGATAGCTGTTGATGAGTAATGTTTCGGCTTCTTTGTCATACCAAACAAAGTCATTAACTTTTTTGGCGTTGGGATATACCCAATCTCTGATTGCACTCAATATAACACCACGACCATCACAGCAAACAATGATATTGGCGTTGAGAAGTTTTACCTGCTTGACAAGGAATTCCTTATAGTCTTCCATTGCCTGAGAAATCTCGGAAAAACTTGAGGTCGAACCGCCGGGCTGTTTCTTCACATTGATTTTTGCCACAGCAGCCTTATCCCAGTCTGCCATAAGTTTTTCCATTGGTTCTTCTTTATTGAATTTTGCAGCATGTTTTTCTGATGAGTGAAGCAATCCCGAAGTGATAAAAAGCATCGCCTTGAGGAACTTATGAGTAGGTATAATTCCCTTATCGGGGTCAAAAGACATTACAACTCGTGAATCGTATGGATTTTTGGGGTCGTTGAGTTCCTTGGCGACAAAAAGTATTCTTTTGTCGGAGTTATTCCAGATGTCCTCTTCGTTACCAGAGAGACGTTCGTGGTACGTATTACCATCTGAGCCTATAAATGGTTTTATACCACCTTTATAGGCAACGCCATCGGTTTCAATCTTTTCTTTCCCATTTTTGATAGAGAGATTTTCCCATTCTTCGAGAATTTGATCATTCTCTTGATGAGTGTAGTTCTTTTTTGTTTTTTGAAACTTCATAGTTTTTTAATTTAATGGAACAATAGTTGTAAATTGCATTTCGGGAGCCTTAACTTCGTTAACAGCCTCACCGGTGGTGATGTCGATGTAGATATTCACTTTATTGCTTGTTGCAGGATCGGCACCGGTGTATGTTATAATGCCGTTTTCGTAACCTTCATATTTAACGAAGTCGGGTAGAGAGACGTTAAATTTGACGAAGCCAGCTTCTTCATTGTTAATATCTAACCAATGGATCCCGAGGTTTTTCATATTATCTTTATCGAAATACCAGAGCTTGTCTTGATACTCAATGTTATATGTTTTAACAGCATAACCTAATTTTTTTATCATTTGCCAATAGTTATCTTTTATATTAAATCGAGTAAGCCATGATATATCATCTTGATCTGTAAATATTAGATAAATATTATAATTATTATAAATAGGTTTATTAATATTCCTAAAATCAGTAAAGAAGAATTTCGGATAATAAAAATACTCTCTTAATATATTAAAATCCATATCAACTTCAAGTTTAGCAATTTCTGCTAGATTATATTCTCCCGGATTATTTCCCGGAGTTATCTTGAAAATAGAAGGCAATAAAGCGTTAGTTTCAGTTGCAATTTTATTTAAATTCTTTCTTTCAGAAATATCTTTAGTATAAAAACGTTTGTAATCAGATTTGTATTTACAAAGTAATTCGTAACTTTGCCACGTAATTAAATAAAAAGAATTCTCATCCAATATAGTACTAACAAAATCATCATAAGATAGATAATCCGACAACTTCCATTTAAAATCTGAATACTCACCAATTTCAAGACCTTCTACTGGAATTTCCTCAGGAAAATTGACCCTTGTTTTTTTAAATAAGTCCCACATATCAATTGTTGTGAATCCGGAATGGGGATAGCCAAAATAAACGTTATAACCATCCGTTTGCCCAATTATTCCGTTGTCGGTAACGATATATTCGTGTGCGTCATTGAACAAATTGTCCACCCCATCACCAGTGGTAATTTGTTCAAAAGAAGCATCATCAGATGAAAGATTGAATTTATATGCAGCCCTATCTATAAAATACAAATCACCACGGTTTGATTCAACAAAATTACCTTTGAGCTTCCAAGCAAAATAATGTTCGAGAATTTCGTCTTTGATATTATCAACACACCAAATTTTACCGTCAGATTTTCTAACAAGAAGGTGTTTGTATGGCACATCTTGTTTGATCCAGCGACCTTCTTCGTTTTCCTCATTATATTCCCATTTATCAGAAACTTCGTCACCATCACGGTCGTAATATGAGCAATCAACAACCAACAGATAGTTTTTTGTCAGGTTAAAAAGCTCTTCAGGGACAATACGTAGTTTTTCTTCATGTTCCAGTCGATTGCCTAACGTATCGGTAGTGAAATAAACAGCAACTGCCGAAATATTGCCGTTGGCATCAATCTTATACATCCCCGAAGAAAGGTATTCGCCTTCGATTGCGCGAGAAGAGTCTCCGGTTTTGAGTCCGACCGATACAGCACCGGATAGATCCATACGACCAATTTTCAACTTGTTGTAATTGACTTCAGGCATATCCGGTCCATCACCTTTGTCAGAACAACCGGTTGTGATAAACAGCCCGATTAATGCGATTAAACACGCATAGAGTAGTTTGAAATTTTTCATATTTGATTTCCGTTTGCTTCAGGGCTCACAACATCAGCATTAGATTAGTTTATTATGTTAAAAAATATAAAGCGTGAGAGCCAACTTGTTGCTCGTTCAGCTATCAGAGGCTCTGGTATAGCCCATCTCAGTTAAACGAACAAACTTGCAGAGCCTCACGCAGAATATATGCAGATACATCAAACTCAACCACTCGCGCGGTCAAGATTGATAGAATATACATATCCACAAGGCATCTACTGTTTGCTACATTCCTGACTGAGATTGAAATTTACCAGATTTCTGATAGCCAAGAAAGAGCGTAAGTAAACGCTTTTCTAAAATGTAATACAACCCACCCACTTAGCCCTCAGAAGGCTCCGCAGAGGATTGTAAGTGCAAATTTACAAATAATTTTTCAAATTTCACATATCCCTCTGATTTTTGGGGAGTTCATCATCGTCGTCGACGACCCTTCCATAAAAACTCCTGTCCTCCTGTTCTACTGTCCAAAAATAAAAAACGGATGGCGAAATTCGCCACCCGTCCTATACATATTTATTAATGTGTATTATTCAAATTCGATGAGAATCTGGTCAGCATTAACAACTTCATCAGGAGCTACAAACACGCGTTTAACAGTGCCCTCGATTTCAGAGTTAACATCATTTTCCATCTTCATTGCTTCATAAACCAAGATGAGCTGACCCTTCTTAACCTGATCGCCCGGTTTAACATTTACCGAGATGATGCGGCCACCCATCATTGCTTTTTGAGTAGGACCGGTGATCGGAGCATCTTCAACAACAGTTTCCTCAACTTTTACCTCAGCTTCGGCGGGTGCTTCAGCTGCTTTCTTGGCATCATACTCTTCTTGACGGCGGTTGCGGAGGAATTTAACAGCAACAGTGGGGAGAAGTTCAAGGAGAAGTTCTTCTTCACGGTTAGAAGCAAGTTTTACGCCGCCCAATTCAGCAACTTCAGGATTTTCAGGACGTTTGTAGTTTGAAGTATCGTATGGGCGTTCGGTAGCGTCACCGGTGATTTTACGACGGAATTCGGGGTCAACCGGAGCCGGAGTCTTACCATATTCACCCTTGACGAGAGAGATAAACTGGTTTGAAGCGTTTGAATAATCAGGATTACCTTTCTTACGGTCAATTGCAAGATTTACCGCCTGAGCACCAACAATCTGGCTGGTCGGAGTCACAAGGGGTACCAGACCTGCATCACGACGAACTTTAGGAATCAAGCGCATTGCATCGTCGAGAAGTTCGCTTGCATTGAGTGCCTTAAGCTGAGCAACCATATTTGAATACATACCGCCGGGGACCTCTGCTTCTTTAACGAGAAGGTTGGGTTTGGGGAATCCGAAGTAGTCTTCGATAGCGTGACAAGCGTCGAGGAGAGCTTCTTCGTCAAGATTTTTAGCAGCTGCGATTGCAGTGTCAAAGAGTGCATCAACCTCGGTAGGAAGTGTATCGGTAAGGGGATCGAAGTGTTTGGGGAATTTGTCTTTGTTAAGGTCAAATTCAGCAAGGTCGCGACGAGTTTGTTCGAGTTCAGCGCGGATTTTGCCGACAGCTTCCATATTACATTCAACCTCGACACCGAGTTTTTTACAGAATACATAGATGAGTTCGATTGCCGGAGCAGCCGAGCCACCACCAAACCACCAGATATTGGTGTCAAGAATGTCAACACCGTTGATGATTGCCATTAAAGATGATGCAAGACCATAGCCGGGAGTACAATGGGTGTGGAAATCAACGGGAACCTTAACATTTGCTTTGAGTTTTCCGATGATTGAAGCGGCACGTAGCGGATTAACCAATCCTGCCATATCTTTGAGGGTGATGATTTTTGCACCGAGGCGTTCCATTTCAACAGCCTTGTTTACAAAATATTCATCGGTGAAGATCTTTTTAGGTTCTTCGGGCTTTTTACCAAAAAGACGGGCAAAGAAACCGGGCTTTTCAGCAGGAGCTTCATCTTTGGGGTCAACAGTGTAGCAAACAGCACCATCAGCGATTCCGCCAAGATTGTTGATCATTTTGATTGACTCCTTCACATTATCTATATCGTTGAGTGCATCAAAAATACGCATTACGTTCAAACCGTTAGCAATAGCTTCTTTATAGAAACCTTCAAGCACATAGTCGGGATAAGGAACATATCCAAAAAGATTACGTCCGCGTGACAAAGCCGAAAGAAGCGATTTACCTTTCATTGCCTTTGAAACAGTGCGAAGACGATTCCATGGTGATTCATCAAGGTAACGCATTACAGAGTCGGGAACGGCTCCGCCCCAAACTTCCATGATATAAAATCCTGCATTCTCATACAATGGTAACAGACGGTCGATGTTTGCCTGTTTCATACGAGTTGCAAATAGCGACTGTTGTCCGTCGCGAAGAGTTAGATCTCTGATCTGCAATTTTCTTGTTGCCATAAATGTTAGATTAGGTTTTTTAAGCCCGATTAATCGGGGAAATTTGTTATTATGGAGGTTAACTCCACAAAAATAGATATATTTTTTTTATTAAAGAAATTTTTCGTTATTTTTTTTCGGTTTATTACATAAAACATCACTTTGACTCATCTTTAAGCCATTACCATCACTGAGTTTAATCCGTTAAAAATGTTAAATAATTTAATTTCAGAATTATTTTTGGGGTATTTTGTAAAAAAACAAGAAAAAATGTTGTCCAGTTTTATTTTTTATATTACCTTTGCGCTGTTTTTGAAGCTCAAATTATTGTTTTATTATTTAATTATTACAAGAAAATGAAAAAATTAGTTTTATCTTTCGCTGTAATCGCAGGTATGACTCTCTTCGCTTGTGGTTCTTCTGACAAAGCAGCTGAAGCTACTGACACTGTTGCAGCTGAAGCTACTGAAGTAGTAGAAGAAGCAGTTGTTGCTGTTGACTCTATCGCTCCCGATTCAGTAGAAGTTGTAGCTGCTGACGTTGTAGCTGAATAATTTAGCACAACTCTTTAAACAGCACACATAAAAAAGCCGTCCGTTCAAACGGATGGTTTTTTTATTGCCTGTATTTTTTCATTCTCCAATTCTAATGAAACTCCAATCAATATTAACCGCATTTCTCCTTTTCTCCCCTACCCTGCTCTCGGCAAAAGACTCCGTTAACCTCATCCCCGAGATTCATGGTGTTATCAGAACACGCCTTGAAGTGGAAACCGACGGATGGGTCAACCGCTTTCAGGTCAGAAACGCCCGACTGAATGTAGGCGGGAAAGTCGCGCCCGTAATCAGCTATTTCGTTCAGTTTGATGCCTGCGACCGGGGTAAAATGACCTTTCTCGATGCGTGGGGACGATTTGACATCACAAAATCAGTTTATATTCAGGGCGGACAGTTCCGTCAACCGTTCGGTGTCGACAACTTCCGGCTTCCCGGCGGTTACTACTTCCCCAACCGTTCTTTCCTCGGCAAAATAATAAACAACTATCGAGGCGTTGGTGTAAAAGCCGGATGGATGCCCGACCAAAGCAAGCTACCGCTCGACATTCAAGCCGGATTCTTCAACCAGTCGGCAATCGGCGACCACAATGTCTGGGCTAAAACAATGGCGTTTGCCGGTAAAATCACTTGGAAACCGAGAAACATGATGTTTTCAACCGGCTACCAAACAATGAAACGGACAACCCACATGCAATATTTCGATGCCACAATCGGATGGGGTAACCGCGGATGGTATGCCGAAGCCGAATATATGGGCGTTATTTACAGTCGTGATGGTATCCCTACCTGCCACACATGGAACTCGTTTGTAGTCAAAAACTTCAATGTCAACTGGGGAATCTTTAAGAAAACAGCCCTAATGGCACGATATGACGGAATGACAAATTATAGCAACGGAACCCTGAATCAAGACGGGCTGTTGTCGGTTACCGAACCACGTCGCCAGCGAGCAACATTCGGAGGTCAAATTACCTACACATATAAAAAAGTGCATGCCGACCTTCAGCTCAACTATGAAAAATTTTTCTATCCATCAAACGTTGAAGCCGTTGTCGGGAACCGTGACAAAATCGTTGCCGAGCTTATAATAAAATTTTAACCAGCCGATATAAAGCAAAAATCCTGCTCGATTGAGCAGGATTTTTTTATTCTTGTTTTGAAAACTCATCTTTTCCAACGCCACACAGAGGGCAAACCCAATCATCGGGGAGATCTTCAAACGCTGTTCCGGGTGCAATACCGTTATCGGGGTCTCCTACTTCGGGGTCATAAACCCACTGACAAACGTCACATACATATTTTTCCATAGTTTTATTGTTTTCGTTATTTAATTAAGTTTTATCTTATACCATATAAACACATATATTACCCCGATTGTTCAACTTCAAAATACATTTCAGTCTAACTTGCAAACTTTGTAGCAAAAATAGGTTCCCGGAGCGATGTTGTCATCATCATAATAAAACAAACCGAGCTTGTCAAACCTGAATGTATTATGCGTAAAACGCTGTTTCATTTCACCATAAGCCTTCTGATATGACTCAAAACCGGCACCGCCTATGGCAACCGTCATGTGAAAAATATAGTCATCGTCATGCTCGGCAGGACATGGTCCGATTTGTCGGTATAAATCTTCATTCAATTGTTTTTGAGCCTCAACAAGCTGTGGCGTATCTTTTACATGCACACTGATACATCCCGACTCCAAGCCGTTCAAAACATTTGACGGGAATAAATCAAGACCGACAAATTCAACATCAACAGGATGTAATTTCTTTGAAAATTCATCAAAAAACAACTCCATCTTTTCCAATGAAGGAATCGCAAACGGCTGTTTTAATGAAACGTGCTGTGGCAATCGCGCCATTTCAAAACCTGTGTTCCCAAACCGGTGAGCCTGCAACATAAGTTTTCTTCCGTAGTTTTCAGCATCGGTATCGGCTATCAGTACTATCGTAGCTTTCATTACTTAGCATTTTATTTCATGAATACGAGATAGACTGCACCGATGAGGAGTGCCATAGCGAGGTAGTGGTTCCATCTCAAGGTGAAGCCTTCAAAGGCTATTAAACTGAAAATGACAAAAACAACAAGCGTAATAACCTCTTGCATCACTTTTAATTGCATCAGAGAAAACGGGCCTCCGTTACCGTCAAACCCCATTCGGTTCGCTGGCACCTGAAAGCAATATTCAATCAAAGCAATTCCCCACGAAAAAAGTATAACTACAATCAGGGGCCAATTGGTAGAAACTCCGGTCTGACCCAGTTTCAAATGTCCATACCATGCAAAGGTCATGAACACATTGGCGATTATCAATAATATCAGAGTTGTTACTGCCGGACTCATCTATTTATTATTTAAGTCGTTTTCTATTTTGTTCAGCACGGCGGATTTTATAATTTTCGGCACTCAAACCAAGCTGTTTGGGTTCATACTCCTTGATTTTGAACATATCAAGATAATGGCTGCCACTTCCGCGCTTGATTGAGAACACTTCGTTCTTGCGTTCGATAGTTTCCTGACAATAGGGCGACAAATATCCTGGAAGAGTTGGTTGAAGTTCTGACGGGACATCATTGATTGTCACCGCCTTAACATGAGAAACCGGCGGATAGCCTACCACACTCCACATTGTCATATCTTCAGGTGTCTCACCGGGCAACATTCCTTCAATCACGATTGATGCCGACGAACTTTTTCGCGGAACAAAATCCTGATCAACCGCCCAACGGTCGCCACTCTTCATAAAGTCACGTCCAATCAATGAGTGATAGAACGAGCGCGAGATACCCTCGGTAAACAGTTCCGGAATAATATCTTGAGCTGTCGCATGAGGTTCAATCCAATAACGGGCATTATTTTCACGGATATATCCATAACCACCGTCTTCTTTGCCTGAAACCGAATAGTTGGTTCTGATAATGAATCCCTCAGCTACATCGTCGAGCGCAAATTTTTTGAAATTATAGTCATCGGTCTCATAATATGCGCCGTGACCTTCGGCATCGAGGACACCAAAATTTGCCTGAACACCAAGCGGTTTCGGCAACGTCGACAAGAGTACTTCAAAATCGTTGAGTGTGCGACACTTTTCGAGTGCGTGACGCATTACAACGCCCTCTTGGTCAACAAATTTAGCAGTGTCGGGCATCAAGTTATATGATGCCGTATTCATAATGGCAAATCCTGCATCATTCATTCCCATCCATGCACTTTCAAGCAACGAATCGCCACCATTATAGAGTGCGACAAAACCATGCTTGCCATCTTTAGGCTCAACGCGGGCTATAAAATTTTGTTCGGCACCTGTATCGCGGTGTTTCCAAATCAACGGACGACCGTTTTTTGTGATTTTACCGCTGATGATAGCTGATGTGCAAGCTATTGACGCTTGAACCGATAAAAGTAGAGACAGAATGAGAAGAAATTTTTTCATACGAGAACGATGTGATTTAAAGTTACCGGATTATTTGGCAAATTTACTCATTTTTTTGTTTGTATCTCAATTTTGACGGCATGATTTTGTAAAAACATTTATTCTTACTATCTTTGAATGTTAAATTAAAAAAGATGACCGACCAACGTCAACATATTTTTGAATGTCAAATCGAGGTTCGCGATTACGAACTCGATGCTGAAGGCATTGTCAACAATGCCAACTATCTCCATTATTTTGAGCACACCCGCCACTGCTTTTGCAAATCAGAAGGATTTTCATTTGCCGACATGAGAAAGCAAGGGCTCGACCCCGTGCTTGCAAAAATCACTGTCAACTATCGCATTCCGCTCGTCTCGGGCAATGTTGTTACAAGCCGATTGGCTATGAGACGCAAAGGTCCGAGATTCATTTTTGATCAATGGCTCATCAATGAGAAAGGAGAATTGGTCGCAGAGGGTGAAATCACCGTCGTAACGTTGAAAAACGGACAGTTGTCTCGTGGCGATGAACTTGCCGCTCCATTTGAAAAATATCTCAAATAAACTATAAAAATGAGTTCAAACATCTTCAATAACCCTCAAATTTACACTGAGCTGACCCTGCGCATAGCATTGAGCCGCATCAAGGGTATGACGTTTGGATTCGCCAACCTCATAGAGTCGCGTTTTTCATCGCTCAGCGAATTTTTTAAATCAGACTCCCGTTCAATTGCCACTATTCTCGGCTCTCAGGCATTGAAGATGTTTGCCCGCCAAGTGCTTGACGATGCGTTGGCTCAGGCTCAAGCCGAGGAACAATGGATATTGTCAAACAAGGTAAAACCGCTTTACTTCACCGACCCCGACTACCCTACCCGATTGCTGGAATGTGACGACGCGCCGGTCATGCTATATGTTCTCGGTAACGCCAACCTAAATCCGCAACATGTAATCGGGATTGTCGGTACACGCCACGCGACGGTTTACGGCTTGTCATTCATAACCCGCTTTGTTCAAGAACTATCGGCTGCCATTCCCGACCTTTTGATTGTTAGCGGACTTGCATACGGAATCGACATTGCCGCTCATCGCGAGGCTCTGACCAATAATTTGCCGACAGCCGGAGTTGTCGCCCACGGGCTTTCAACAATCTACCCGGCATCCCACCGCAAAGATGCGGCAACCATGATACATGGGAACGGTGCCGTCATAACCGAATATATACACGATGCTCAGGTTCATCGTGGAAACTTCTTGACACGAAACCGTATAATCGCAGGAATGAGTGATGCGCTGATTGTTGTTGAGTCAGCGGTCAAAGGAGGTGCATTAGTTACAGCTCACGTTGCCGGCGACTACAACCGAGATGTGTTTGCCGTTCCCGGTCGAGCAACAGACATCTACAGTGCCGGATGTAACGAATTGATAAGGAAAAATCGGGCGGCAATGATAACCTCGGCAACCGATTTATGCGACGCAATGGGTTGGGCGCCCGTCAAGGCTGAAGGTACGCAACAAGAAATAGCCATCGAGTTGTCCGACGAAGAGAAAATCATCATTGACTATCTGACCACCCACGGCGAATCGTTCCTAAACCGGATGTCGGTTGACCTCAACATCGTCACCCACCGACTAATCCAAATTCTCGGCGAAATGGAATTCAACGGATTGGTAATCAGCCATCCCGGTGGCAAGTATTCTAACTCGTAATCTAAATTTATACCATTATAATCTCTCGTAATTATGAATCAGAAAAAAATCATACCCTCATCAGAATTGATTATAAATGACGACGGCTCGGTGTTTCACCTCCACCTCCGTCCCGACCAGTTAACCGACCGCATTATCCTTGTCGGTGACCCCGGACGCGTTAACATGGTTGCCGAATTCTTTGATGAAAAGACTTTTGAAGTACAATCGCGCGAATTTCACACCATCGGCGGCACATATAAAGGCAAACCTATAATGTGTCTGAGCCACGGAATCGGTCCTGACAATATCGACATCGTCATCAACGAACTTGACGCTCTTGCCAACGTCGATTTTAAAACCCGTGAAGTCAAAGACAACCACCGATGTCTAACGCTTGTCCGCATCGGAACATCGGGCGCCTTACAGCCTGAACTCAAACTCGGCACACCCGTGATTGCCGAGAAATCAATCGGTTTTGACGGCGTGCTCAATTACTATGCCGGACGCAACGAAGTTGCCGACCTCGATTTTGAGAAAGCATTTGTTGAACACACCGATTGGAATTCCCTCTGGGCTCGCCCATACGTTGTCAATGCCGATGCCGAACTCGTCGAACGCATCGGTCGCGACGACATGGTTCGCGGTAACACAATCTCGGCAGTCGGCTTTTACGGTCCACAAGGACGCGAACTACGCCTGCCGCTCGCCAACCCCGGGCTTAACAAGTCTATCGAAGAATTTCGCTTTGGTGACCGCAAAATCACCAACTACGAAATGGAGTCGGCTCCACTTCAAGGTCTCGGCCGTCTGATGGGACACAAAGCAATGACCGTCTGCTCAATCATTGCCAACCGCATGAATACCGACGCAAACCCCAACTACAAAACTGCGGTCCGCGACCTCATCGCTACAGTCCTCGACCGAATTTAAGTAAATCACATACACATAAAAAATCCGGGCTCATGTTAGAGTCCGGATTTTTTATTTATGGTTTAATCTTGATTAGAGATCAATCATTATACCACCGCTCGAAGTCATCGAAAGAATTGAGTTGTAGAAGAAGCTTACGATACCGAGGAGTAAGATTCCTGCAACTGTAATCCAGAGACCGAGACGTTCGCTGCAAGATGAGCGGAAAGTCGGGATGACACATTCGTTTTCAGTGTTGATGAACATTGCCTTAACAACAAGAAGATAGTAGTAGAGAGAGATAATTGTGTTGATAAGGGCGATGAGCACAAGCACATAGATAGCGGTTGAACCCTGCTGGATTGCACCGGTGAAAATGAAGAACTTCGAGAAGAAACCTGCAAAGGGAGGAATACCTGCAAGAGAGAACATCGCAAGCATCATCGCAAATGACAACTTTGGATTTGTCTTATACAAACCGTTGTAGTCATCCATATTTACTTTGCCGGTAGCATTTTCGATTGCACCGATAACACCAAAAGCTGCAAGGTTAGAGAAGATGTAAACGAGAATGTAATACATCATTGAAGCGAGACCTGTAGTGTTGAATGCAATTACACCGAGCATGATATATCCGGCTTGAGACACAGATGAGAACGCGAGGAAGCGTTTCATGTTGCGCTGGCGAATTGCAAAGAGGTTACCGACAGTAATTGTAAGGATGATGAGAGCGTAAAGCATCCATTCCCAAACCTGGCTGTAGGCAAGACCAAATGCCTGAACGAGGATTACGAGGAATGCAAACGCTGCTGCACCTTTTGAGATTACTGAAAGATATGAAGTAACCGAAGTCGGTGCGCCTTGATATACGTCAGCAGTCCAAAGATGGAATGGAACAAGCGAAAGCTTGAAACCGATACCCGAGATTACGAACGCGAGTGCCATAATCAGCATAACTGAATGTTCGGCACCGATACCTGCATATATATCGGTGAAGTAGAGCGAGCCGGTTAAGCCATACACAAATGACAATCCCATCATAAATACTGCCGATGAGAATACAGCAGTGAGTATATACTTGATAGCTGCTTCGTGGCTTTCGTAGTGTTGTTTGTCAAAGGCGACCATCGCAGCCAAAGGAAGAGAGGCTGATTCGAGACCGATAACAAACAAGAGGAAGTGGCGTGCTGAAATCATCAGATACATTCCGAAAAGAGTCAGGAGCAAAAGCTCGTAGAACTCACCGCGGCGCATGATCTGGAACTCAGAGTTTGCCCATTGGGTAGCTTGGATAAGCACGATTAGCACTCCAACATTGAGGATGTTCTTGATTGTTGACATCACGGGACCGGTTGTGTACATTCCTGAAAAGGCACTTACCGTTTCACAAGCTGAAAGACAGCAGAACGACACGAGAGTGTAGATTGCAAATACCACACAAGTAAACCCGGCGGTAGCATTCAATGCCTTCTTGGGCATGAATGTGTCATAGAGAAAGACCAGGAGAAAGACAATAAGGAGTCCGATCTCCTGCTTCATTGCTAAAAACTGAGAATAGTCCATTATTTGTCGTTTTCGTTAGTTCATTCCCAAAACTGATGCGATACCCGAATGTTGGGTAAAGTTAAGCACCGAGAAAATTTCGGGTGAGAAAGTGAATTTAATCAAGTTGATAAAGAAGTTGGGGAAGCAACCGATTGCTGCAACACAGATAATCAAAGTTGCAGTTGAAAGACGTTCCCACCATGTTGCGTCGGTGAGTTCACGATGATGGTCATCATAAACCGGACCAAGAAGCAGTTTACCGACAACACGGAGAATATAAACCGCTGTAATCACAATCGAGCAGCAAGCGATGATAGTGAACACCAAACGGAGTGAACCTGCACCTGCGAGATAATCTGTCATACCCTGCTGGAACGAGCCTACAAAGATTGTCATCTCGGCTACGAAACCCGACAGACCGGGAAGACCGAGTGATGCCATACCGGCAATTACGTAGCATACTGCGAGGTAAGGCATAATTTGCATGAGACCACCCATTTGACGGATGTCACGAGTGTGGGTACGTCCGTAAATCATACCGATGAGAGCAAAGAAGAGTGCGGTCATCAAACCGTGAGAGAGCATCTGCATGATTGCACCCGACATTGCGGTTGTATTAAGCATCAAGATTGCAAAGAGTACAAGACCGCAGTGGCTAACTGACGAATATGCGTTGATATATTTAAGGTCAGTCTGAACACATGCCGAGAATGCACCGTAAACAACCGAGATACCGGTGAGAATAAGGAATATCCAAGCGAGTTCGTTTGCTGCATAAGGCATCAGATAGATTGCCACGCGGAAACATCCATAGCCTCCAAGTTTCATCAAGACACCGGCGTGGAGCATTGACACGGCAGTCGGCGCTGAAGCGTGACCGTCAGGGCTCCAAGTATGGAAGGGGAACATGGCACCGAGCACACCAAATCCGACAAAAGTCATCGGGAAGAGGAACAACTGCCAGTTTTCTGAAATTGCACCGTTGCGGGCGATTTCAAGGAGGTTCCATGTCAAAGGCTGACCTTCGGGAGCTGAATGGTAGTAGATACCAATCAAACCGAGCATCAGGAATGCTGAACCACCCATGAGCATGAGGGTCAGTTTCATTGCTGAATAGTTCTTGTTTCCTGAGCCCCAGACTCCGATCAAAAGGTACATCGGGATGAGAGCGACCTCATAGAACATGAACATTGTGAAAAGGTCAATCGAGATGAAGAATCCAAACACACCGGTTGACAAAAGGATGAGCCAAAGGAAAAATTCTTTTGGTTGAGCGATTGTCCAAGAAGCAAATGAACCGGTGAGAAGGATGATTGATGACAAGAGAATCATTGCAATCGAGATTCCGTCAACGCCAACCGAAAGGTTGATATTTAGCGGAGTGAACCACGCCCAAGAGCCTGTATAAAGCATCTGAGCGGTTGCACCGACATGACGGAGATGCAAGTAATCAAGAAGCAGGTAAACCGAGAGAGCTGTAAGAGCTAACGAGCCTACAACAGCAACGGCACGAATCTGCTTGACATTTTTACAAAGAGCTACACCGGCGAGCATTAACACCGGGATAACCACGAAATATATTAGAATATTGTCGAACATAGCTTACTGTTTTAATGATTGGCTTTAATTGTTGACATTAAATCAAGCAGATTGCTGTGATTGATCCAAGAAGGATTACACCGATAAGGTAAATCCATACATAAGTTTGGACGTTGCCCGACTGAAGACCGCGGATTGACCATGAAGCTTTGTTTGTAAGGGTAGCAAAGCTGTCCATTGTGCCGTCGATGATATGGCGGTCAAACCAAGCGATTGGTTTGCAGACGAGTCCAAAGATTATGCGGTGAGTGATGAACATATAAAGTTCGTCCCAGTAGAAACGATGGTAGCACCAGTCCCAGAGAGCAGGGAGAGCATTGCGCATCTTTGCGGGGAGTTCGTTTTCTGTTTTGTACATCTTCATCGCGATGAGGATTGCAACGACAGCAACAGTAAGGCTGATTGCGGCAACCGACCAGTCGAGGTTTTCAAGGTTGGTGAGGAAGCTGACCGACTCAAACATCGGGTGACCGTTCCAAGTAACGAGATTACCGAAAGGAACGAAGCCGGCAAAACAAGATACAACTGCAAGGATAACGAGCGGAAGTGTCATTGTCCAAGGCTGGTCGTGAGGTGCATGATGAGGATCATGTACTTTATGTTCTTTCCACCAGAAGATGAGGAAGTAGAGACGGAACATATAGAAAGCGGTAAGACCGGCGACACATGACATCCAGATATACCAGAAGATTGAGTGACCGAAGCAAGCTGTCAGGATTTCATCTTTAGAGAAGAAACCTGCAAACGGTATGATACCGGCAATTGCAAGACAGCCAATCAAGAATGTAACGTGGGTTATTGGCATATACTTGCGAAGACCATGCATTGCAGTATAGTCGTTTGAACCGATAGCGTGGATGAGCGCACCTGCACAGAGGAAGAGCAACGCTTTGAACATTGCGTGAGTGAACAGGTGGAACATTGAAGCCATATAGCCGAGACCATGGTGGAACTCAGGACGTGCAACGCCGAGAGATACCATCATAAACGCGATCTGAGATATTGTCGAGAATGCAAGCACACGCTTGATGTCAACCTGAACGCAAGCTACCATTGCAGCATAGAATGCAGTTAACGCACCAACAACAACGATGATGTCGAGCGCAGCAGTCTCCATCAAATAGAGAGGGAACAAACGAGCCACGAGATATACACCGGCAACAACCATTGTAGCAGCGTGGATAAGTGCTGATACAGGGGTCGGACCTTCCATTGCATCGGGGAGCCAGATGTGAAGTGGCATCATTGCTGATTTACCCATACCGCCCATGAAGATGAGAACCAAAGCCCAAGTCAACACCGAAGCACCCATGAAAGTAGATGCAGGATTGTTGGCAAAAATCGACAAGATGTTTTGTGCGGTTCCTTCGCTCACCTGATAAACATGATTCAAGCCTTCAACTGCTACCGAAGTCAAGTGAGTGAAATCAAATGTCCCGGCATAGAATGAAAGAATCAAGATACCGATGAGGAAGCCGAGATCGGCAAAACGGGTAACGATGAATGCTTTTTTTGATGCTGATACTGCCGACGGTTTTGTGTAGTAGAAACCGATGAGCAGGTAAGATGAAGCACCAACGAGCTCCCAGAAGATATACATCTGGAAAATGTTAGTTGCAACAACGAGACCGAGCATCGAGAATGAGAAGAGTGAAAGGAAAGCGTAGAAACGCTGGAAACCTTTCTCCCATACACCGTGATGGTCGCGCATATAACCGTTGCTGTAGAGGTGAACCATGAAAGAGATTGTTGTGATAACCACAAGCATCATGGATGAAATCGGGTCAATCAAGAAACCGAGACGCAAAACGAGCGACGGGGTAAACTGCAACCATGTTACATTAAATACAATCTGCTGGAGACGTTCACCTTCAGCGTTAATAAAGTCGGGATTACCCGAGAAGAAATAGGTAAACGCAACAGTATAGGCACAGATAAGAGTGATACCCATACCGGCGGTTCCAAGAATACCGGCAAGCCTATGGCTCATATATTTACCGAGCAGTCCCAGGAAAAGGAACATAAACAGCGGTAAAGCCAGAATAATTATAGGTAAAGTAACGTCCATAGGTCTTAAAATTTCATTTTATTGATTTCACGGACATCAATGTCAGAAGCGACACGGAAAATATTGATGATAATAGCGATTGCAAGAGCTGTTTCAGCTGCGGCGATAGCGATTGCAAACAGCGTGAAGAACATACCCTCCATGTTTCCGGGGAAAAGATAGCGGTTGAATACCACAAAGTTGATATCAACAGCATTCAACATCAATTCCAAAGAAATCAGAATTGCAATCATGTTTTTACGTGTAACGAATCCATAAACGCCACAGCAAAACATAAACAGCGACGGGATAAGGTAATAAAGCATTGTCAATTCCATATCTCATTAACGTTTACGGGCGATTACAACACCACCGATTATACATGCAAGTAACAACACACTGACTGCCTCAAAGGGAAGAAGGTATTGATAGTGGGCGGTTCCCATGAGTGCTTCTCCGACACGTTGCATATCAGGATTTGACATCTCGGGACGAGAAGTCATCAACATTTCGCAACGAGAGAAGAGAGACCATGCGGCTGCAATAAACATGACGGCTGCGCCGACTAATCCCATCTTTTTTGATTTTGAGGCGAGTTTCTCACTATTGTCGCCGGGATGACTTGTCAAAAGAATTGAGAAGACAAACAACACGACAATACCACCGGCATATACCGCAATTTGGACAGCACCAAGGAACTCATAGTCGAGTTGGAAATAGATGGCGGCTGTGGCAAACAAGGTAAAAAGCAGGTATGTTGCAGCGCGAAGAATTTTTCGCGTTGTAACAGCGAGAATCGAGAAGATGACAATCGCAAGTGCGATTATCACATACATGATTATACTTCCTACTGATTCCATATTGTAGATTGATTTTATTATTCAGGTTTTGCTTCTCCCTCGGCAGGTTTTTCAGCGGCGGGAGCTTCTTCGCTTTTAGCGGCTGCGGCAGCTGCGGCTTTTTTCTCGGCTGCAGCTTTCATTGCGGCTTCGATTCGAGCTTTTTTAGCGGCTTCAGCAGCAGCTAATTCTTCGGGAGTTGGCTCGGGATCGGGTACTTCGGGAAGATAGTTGAGCTGTTTAACGAGTTTTGAACGGGTGAAAACAGCCTGCTCGAAATCGTTTGAGAAATCAAGCGCATTGGTCGGACAAGAAGTGACACAGAGCTGACAGAAAGTACAGCTTCCGAGGTCATAAATATAACGGTCAAGTTTTTTCTTTTTCTTGCCGTCGGGAGTCTCAACCATTTTGGTTTCGACAGTAATTGTGCCATTAGGACAATTACGCTCACATGTTCCGCACGCGATACATTTGTGACGTCCTTCCTTGTCATAAATCAGTTCAAGACAAGCACGGAAACGCTGTGCTACATGTTGAGTCTCGCGATTTTCGGGATATTTTTCGGTAATCTTCGGCGTTACAAATTCTTTACCGGTCACAGACAAACCTTTAACAAGGCTTGCTATACCGGTGCCTAATGATGAAAAATAATCTTTTACACTACCCATAGATAATGAATATGCTAATTAATTGGTTTATATTATTCTATTTAATTTGTCCGCCCAATATATCAAGAAGTTCGGTCGTGATACTGTTTTGACGGAGTTTATTGTATTCGATTTGTAGTTGTTCAAGAAGTTTCTTGGCGTTATCGTTAGCACTTTGCATTGCCATTACACGTGCCGCTTGTTCGGCAGCACGGTTCTCGGTAAAGACTTCCTGCATAAGCGATAACAGATAAAGCGGTAATACAGCTCTGAAGATTGTTACGGCATCAGGTTCAAAAATATATGGACGGCTTGATGTCGTCGACTGACCAAGTCCGTTAAATTTCTCAGCCGAGATAGGTAACAACTGCTCGGTCGCAGGCACTTGTCGGCTGATGCTCTTGAAATTCATATATAATATATCGATTTGGTCGAGCTTTCCGCCGGTAAACGCATCACGAAGATTTTCAGTAAATTTCTTTACCACATCACCTTCTGACTTAGAGTCGACGCCTTCAATATTTTGAACTGTAATATTATTATCATCAAGCTTTTGAACCGCTTTCAACATCTTGGCACCAACCGGGATAACGGTAATTTTTACATTTTCACCGAATTTAGCACGATATTTGGCGATGTTTGCAAGCAAAATCTTGAAAAGGTTAACATTAAACGCTCCGCAAAGACCGTCGTCCGAGCCCCAGACTACGATTCCGAGATTCTCGACATTACGCTCTTCAAGAAGTGGTGACGAAACAGGGGCATCGGCTGAAAGCAGATTTCCGATGATAACCTCAATCTGCGAGCGGAACGGAAGCTGCTTTTTGAGGGCGGCTTCAGCCTTGTGCATCTTGGCAGAAGAAATCATCTTCATGGCGCCGGTAATCTTCTCTGAAGAAGCTACCGAACCAATTCGTCCTTTTAGTTCTCGAAGGGTTGCCATTGCAGAAAGTTAATGTTATTATATAATGAGTATATTATTCAATTTTAATTAAAACGTCCCGAAACTTCGGTTGCGACCTCGGTAATGATTTTTGTCACGTCATCGGTCAACTGACCCGAAGCAATGACATCCAACACATCAGCCTGATGTTTGGCATGAAGTACCTGCAGGAATGACTTTTCAAATTCAGCCACTTTATCGAGAGGCACGTTTTCAAGAAGACCGTTCACACCGCAATAGATGACTGCAACTTGATCGGCAACAGGTACAGGATGATATTGAGGTTGAATAAGCAAACGTTCATTTTTGCGTCCTCGGTCGATGACACGGGCAGTTACCGCATCGATGTCACCACCAAATTTGGTGAATGATTCAAGCTCGCGGAACTGAGCCTGGTCAATCTTGAGTGTGCCGGCAACCTTTTTCATCGGTTTGATCTGAGCATTACCACCAACACGCGATACAGAGATACCTACATTGATAGCAGGACGGATACCGCGGTTAAAGAGTGCCGACTCAAGATAAATCTGACCGTCGGTAATTGAAATCACGTTGGTCGGGATATATGCTGACACGTCACCTGCTTGAGTCTCGATGATTGGAAGCGCGGTGAGCGAACCGCCACCTTTTACAATCGGTTTGAGGGCGTCGGGAAGGTCATTCATCATTGAAGCCACCTCTTGGTTATCGATGATTTTTGCAGCACGTTCGAGCAAACGAGAATGGAGATAGAAAATATCACCGGGATAAGCTTCACGACCCGAAGGACGTTTCAAGATAAGCGAAATTTCGCGATATGCGACAGCCTGTTTCGAGAGGTCATCATAAACGATGAGCGCATCGCCACCGGTATCGCGGATAAATTCACCGATTGCCACACCTGCAAATGGTGAGTAGTAGCGCATTGCAGCCGAATCAGAAGCTGTTGCGGCAACAACGACTGTATAATCGAGCGCACCATGCTGACGCAGAGTGTCAACGATGGCAGCAACTGAAGAAGCCTTTTGACCGATTGCAACATAGATGCAATATACAGGTTTGCCCTCTTCAAAGTTTTTGCGCTGGTTTATAATAGTGTCAATAGCGATAGCAGTTTTACCAATCTGACGGTCACCGATGATGAGCTCACGCTGTCCGCGACCAATGGGCACCATAGAGTCGACAGCCTTGATACCTGTTTGAAGCGGCTGTTTAACCGGCTGGCGGAAAATTACGCCCGGAGCCTTACGCTCAAGAGGCAGGTCGAGCAACTTGCCTTCAATAGGCCCACGACCGTCAATAGGCTCGCCAAGAACGTTGATGACACGACCGAATAGTCCCATTCCGACAGGGATAGAGGCGATTTTGCCGGTACGTTTCACCGACATATTTTCGGTAACTTTATTTACGTCGTTCAACAAGATGACACCGACGTTGCTCTCCTCAAGATTGAGGGCAACACCTTTGACACCGTTTTCAAACTCAACAAGTTCGTTAGAACAAACATTGTCAAGTCCATACACATGGGCGACACCGTCACCAACTTCGAGAACCGAGCCTGTTTCTTCAAAAGAAACGTTGGCGTTAACATTCTCAAGTTGTGATTTTAATATTTCAGATATCTCGCTTGGGTTAATCATCTTTCAGATTTAGTTGGTAAAAAGTTTCAAACGCAATTGTTTCAATTCATTTTTGACAGAAGCATCGAGTTGCTTGTTGTCAAGATTGATTACAAAACCTCCGATGAGTTCGGGGTCAATCTTAGTGTTGAGTCGGATATCGGCACCGGCGGGCAACTGTGTTGCGACAGCCTTATTGATACGCTCCAATTCTTCAGCGTTCAACTGACATGCCGAGGTGACATCGACAATAAAGATATTGTTGGCCTTGCGATAAATGTCAAGATAAGCTAATGCGATTGCACGAATCAGGTCAATACGTTTGTTTTTGACAAGCAGTTTCAGGAAATCGTCAAACAAGTCACCTGTCGTTTTACCGTCATCTCCGGCGGCAATGTTCAGGAGTTTGATTTTTTGCTCATCTTTAATAAACGGATTGGCAATTGTCGGCTCAAGCTCACTATTGCCGGCAAACGATGTGACTAAAGTCGACATGTAGTTATACATATCGGCTGAAGTCGACTTTTCAACGGCGACTTTATAGAGTGCTTTGGCATATCGACGTGGTATCAGGCCTTCGTTCATTCTTTATCGGTTTAGTTTTGTTTCTCTACTTGATCGAGAAGGGAGTTAACAAGAGCTTGCTGAGCCTTAGGATCGTCGAGCTGACGTCTAACAACCTGTTGAGCAATGTCAAGTGCAAATTCGCCCACCTGCTGACGCAGTGAGTTTTCAGCTTCTTTGCGTGACTGCTCAATAGAAATTTTAGCGGCTTCGGCTTCCTTGCGGGCAACTTCTTTGGCATTTGCTCGCGCTTCTTCAACAATCTGAGCTTTCAGAGAGTCGGCTTCGCGGATGATGTCGGCTTCCTTACGCCTTGCTGCAGCAATGATTTCTTCGCCTGATTTTTGGGCATTTTCAAGCTGCAATTGCGCTTGTTGAGCATACTCCACCCCCTTGTCGATTAAATCGGCACGCTCGTCAACGGTCTTCATAATCACAGGCCATGCAAACTTCCACAAAATGAGGAAGAGCAAAGCGAATGATACGAACATCCAAAAGACGAGTCCAAAACTCGGGGTGAAAAGTTCCATAGGATACTTTTAAGTTGTTGATTAAACGAAGAGAGCGAGAACGCACACGATTACAGCGAAGAGAGCAACACCCTCAACAAGAGCTGCGATCACGATCATATTTGAACGAATATCACCGGCAGCTTCGGGTTGACGTGCAATTGCTTCCATAGCTGAAGAACCGATTTTACCGATACCGATACCTGCTGCGATAGCTGCGATACCGGCGCCGATGCTTGCGCCTAATCCGAGAAGAGCTTCAACTGCTACTAAAATCATTGAGAACATAATGATAATGTTTTAATTGTTTATATTTATTTAATTTGTTTCGCTTGTTGCAAGATGCTGTATTTCAGTGTGCTCCTTTTTGTCATGAGCCTTATGTCCTTCTTCCTGAGCCAACGAAATGAATATTGTCGAAAGCATTGTGAACACATAGGCTTGAATGAACGAGACGAGCACATCAATCAACAGCATGAATACTGAGAAAATTATAGAGACGATTGCTGTGGCACCGCCGACAGCAACGCTGATTACCGATGCAAAGATAAAAATCAGAAGTGTCAGCACAATCACAATCATGTGTCCACCCATCATATTGGCAAAAAGACGTACAGTCAATGCCGCAGGCTTGGTGAAGATTCCGAAAATCTCGATAACCGGCATGATAGGAAGCGGGAACTTCAACCAAAGGGGGACATCGGGCCAGAAAATATCTTTCCAATAATGTTTTGTTCCGAAAAGGTTGGTGACAAGGAACGTCAAAACCGCCATTGTCAACGTTACCGCAATATTACCTGTCAAGTTTGCTCCACCGGGGAAGATTACAATCAAGCCCAAAAGGTTCATCACAAAGATAAACATAAAGACAGTCAACAAAAACGGTGCAAATCGTTTTGCCTTGTCTTTGAGGGTTGATTTGATAACTCCGTCATAGATGAACACCACGAGCGCTTCGCAAGCGCCTCTTGTTCCGCGGGGAGCCTTATAAGGATTCTTTTTATACCATCCCACGAGCGCGAATGCAAACCAAAGCACCAATGCAATGGTAATAAAGACCGCCAACACGTTTTTGGTGATTGAAACGTCAAAAGGAACAAGTTCCTCTCCGTTAACAATCTCGACAACCTTACCTTTGTAATCGCCTTCGGTGGGAACGACAAACGTTGTGTTTCCGTCAACATACTCATGTCCGTGAGCAACTCGTGCCGATGAGAAGCAATGCAAGCCGTCACTTCCAAACACGATGATCGGCAACGGTATGCGACGATGATGATTAAACGGTAATTCCCAACCATAGGCATCTCCGAGGTGCTCGAAAATGATTTCTTTCGGGTCAATCTTAGTTTCAGCGTGCTCCTGAGCCGATTCGGCGGTAGCGTCGCTGAAGCCGATAGCCATCAGCCCTGCGATAAATCCGATTATTATGATTGTTATTACTTTTTTCATCTTCTGTTTCAATATATACAAACCGACACGATGTTGTTGTCAACATCAACTATACCTTCTTCAATTTCAATGTCACGTTTTCCCTCGGCTGAAGTAAAACTGATAACACCTTTTACGAGAGTCGAGATAAGGGATGCGTGGTGATCAAGCACGGTGAATTGACCTTTTCCACCGGGCAGAGTTACCGACTTTGCGTCTCCCTCATAAACGATCTCTTGAGAAGATATAATTTTGAGTGTCATTGTTTTATTCTCTGTTTTAAAAGAATTTTTTTGATTTTATTTGACTTCTTCAAGCATGCGCTTACCTTTGGCGATTGCCTCGTCGATTGTACCGACGTTGAGGAATGCCTGCTCGGGATATTGATCCATTTCTCCGCTGAGAATCATCTTGAAGCCACGGATTGTTTCGCTGAGCGGAACCATTACGCCGGGAAGACCGGTGAACTGCTCGGCAACGTGGAACGGCTGAGAGAGGAAACGCTGAGCGCGGCGTGCACGGGCAACAACAAGTTTGTCTTCGTCTGAAAGTTCGTCAACACCGAGAATGGCTATAATATCCTGAAGTTCGTTATATTTTTGGAGCAACTGCTTGACAGCCTGAGCAACATTATAGTGTTCCTCGCCGATAATATTGGGGTCAAGGATACGAGAGGTTGATTCAAGCGGATCTACAGCGGGATAGATACCGAGCTCTGAAATTTTACGGCTCAACACTGTTGTTGCATCAAGGAAGCTGAACGTTGTTGCCGGAGCGGGGTCGGTCAAGTCATCGGCAGGCACGTAAATTGCTTGAACCGAAGTGATTGAACCGTTCTTGGTTGAAGTGATACGTTCTTGCAACGTACCCATTTCAGAAGCAAGTGTCGGCTGATAACCTACAGCTGAGGGCATACGGCCGAGAAGTGCTGACACCTCAGAACCTGCCTGAGTGAAACGGAAGATGTTGTCGATAAACAAAAGAATATCTTTACCTCCACCGTCTTGATCGCGGAACTGCTCGGCAACGGTAAGACCTGAAAGTGCTACACGAAGACGTGCGCCCGGGGGTTCATTCATCTGACCAAACACGAGAGTAGCCTGAGATTTTGCAACCTCGGTCATATCGACATCTTCAAGGTTCCACTGACCTTCTTCCATGCCTTTGGCAAACTTCTCGCCATAGTTCATAACACCGCTCTCAATCATTTCGCGGAGAAGGTCGTTACCTTCACGGGTGCGTTCACCAACACCGGTAAACACCGAGAATCCGTTATGTCCTTTAGCGATATTGTTGATCAACTCCATGATAAGCACGGTCTTGCCGACACCGGCACCACCGAACAAACCGATTTTACCACCTTTGCTATAAGGTTCAAGGAGGTCAATCACCTTAATACCGGTAAAGAGAATTTCCGTACCGATAGTGAGGTCTTCAAATTCGGGAGCAGGCTGATGAATCGGACGAAGATCGTCGCGTTTAAGCTCGGGAAGGTGATCGATTGCATCACCGACAACATTGAGAAGTCGCCCTTTGACCTGATCACCGGTCGGAACAGCGATAGGATGCTCCATGTTATCGACTTTCATACCGCGCTGAAGACCGTCGGTACTTTCCATTGCAACGCAACGGACTGTGTCTTCGCCTATATGTTGTTCAACCTCAAGGATGAGCTGAGAGCCATCGGGTCGGTTAACTTTAAGCGCAGTAAATATAGGAGGCAAGATGTTACCTTCGCCTTCGAAGGCTACATCGACCACGGGGCCGATAACCTGTGATATTTTTCCAAAATTGTCACTCATAGTTTTGTCAGTGAAGTATCTTTGGTATTTGATTCAAATTTACTGTTGGATATTTATTAAAGGTGGATGCCGTAAACAACGATAAGCACCATCAACACGAGGTTGAAAAGGTTGATTGGCAACAGATATTTCCATTCGAGTGAAAGAAGCTGGTCGATGCGAAGACGGGGATATGTCCACTTAAACCAGATGATAACGAATGAAAGTGCAATTGCTTTTCCAATAAACCATATTACACCCGGGATATAATCCATGATGTGGTTGAACGACTCCCATCCGGGAATATGGAATGGCATCCATCCGCCAAGGAAGAGAAGAGCCGCTGTACCTGACACGATGAACAGGTTAAGATATTCCGCAAGGTAGAAGAAACCGAAGTGAATACCTGAATACTCTGTATGGTATCCTGCGGTAAGCTCACTTTCAGCCTCGGGAAGGTCAAACGGACCACGGTTAGTTTCGGCAGTACCGGCAATCAAATATATGATGAAAGCGATAATTGCAGGAATGTGTCCTGAAAAGAGGAACCAGAGGTGATCCTGAGCTTGAACGATGTCGCCGATTGACATTGACCCGGCAAAGACAACCATTGTCAAGACCGACAAGCCTACCGAGAGTTCATAGCTGACCATCTGTGCGCCCGAACGAAGTGCGCCGATAAGGGTGAATTTGTTATTACTTGACCATCCGGCAAGAAGGATACCTAAAACGCCGATTGAAGATACAGCGATAAGGAAGAAAATGCCGATGTTGAAGTCAATGATCTGAAGTCCGTTACCCCATGGAAGAACGGCAAAGGCAAGCATTGACGCGATAATTACGAGGTAAGGAGCGAGAGCGAACAAGAATTTGTCGACATGGTTAAGCGATATAAGCTCTTTAATGAGCATCTTGAACATATCGGCAAAACTTTGAAGAAGACCCCATGGACCTACACGGTCGGGACCGAGACGGCACTGGAATGCCGCACAAAGTTTACGTTCATAGTAAATATAGAAAAGAGCGAGCAGTGCGTAAACCAATAAAAGTCCGACACCGATTAAAACACACTCAATTGTAGTTGTAAGCCATCCCGGAAGGAATGAATTGAGGAGGTTATTAAGCCACTCTGTGATTATTGAAAAGTCAAACATGTTGCTTTCGATTTGGTTTATTAACTAATTCAGTTTAATTGAGTTTTAACGGTCAATGTCGGGAACAATATAGTCGAGCGAACCGCCGATTGTGATAAGGTCGGCAATTTTTTGACCTTCTGTAATATGGTCAACCACAGCAGCCAAAGGCAAACATGGAGGAGCAATCTTGAGACGGTAGGGTTTTGTCGAACCGTCGCTTTCGATATAGATACCGAACACACCACGGCAGCCTTCAACGAGCTGGAACCAACGTCCTTCGGGCAACTTGAGCACTTTGGGGACTTTTGCGCAGTAATCGCCTTCGGGAATTTTGTCGATAATCTGTTCGATAATGTGAGCCGACTGTTCGATTTCAGCAACACGGCATTTGAAGCGTGCGTATGAATCGCCTTCGGTCATTACAACCTGTTCAAAGTCAAGCTCGGGATAGATGCTGTATGGATCAGTTTTACGAACATCACAAGCCCAGCCCGAAGCACGTCCTGAAGGACCGGTTACCGACCATGAGATTGCATCTTTGCGGGAAAGATGACCGACACCGATCATACGGTTCTTGGTAATTACGTTGCCGGTAAAAAGTTTATTGTATTCCTTAATATTGGCAGGGAGTGTGGCAAGCAAATCCTTGACATCTTTTACAAAGTCAGGATCGAGGTCAGCCATCACACCGCCGATGCAGTCATAGTTAAAAGTCATACGCGCTCCGCAAGTCTTCTCCATGATATCGAGAATCTGTTCACGAACACGCAGGGTGTAGAACAACATTGTTGTTGCACCAAGGTCCATACAGAATGTTCCGATAAATAGACAGTGAGAAGCGATACGTGAAAGCTCGTCCATAATCACGCGGATATACTGCGCGCGGAGGGGAACTTCAATATTTGCAGCTTTCTCGATACAGAGACAAAGTCCGTGGTGATAGTTATGAGCCGAGAAGTAGTCGAGACGGTCCATGAAATGGAGAGTCTGGGGATATGCGAGAGTTTCGCAAAGTTTCTCAACACCGCGGTGGATATATCCCATGTAAACATCAATCTTCTTGATTGTTTCACCGTCAACAGCTGTGCGGAAACGGAGCACACCGTGAGTTGCAGGGTGCTGGGGACCGATGTTCACCACAAAATCTTCGGGTTTGAAAACTGCATGCTCAGTCTTGACGATTTTACCATCTTTCATGGTGTATTCGTATGTATCGTCGGTCTGGCGTTCGTTTTCGATAGAAACCTCGTTGGCTTTGTCGTTCATGTCGTAATCCTTACGTAAAGGATAGCCGACCCAGTCAACAGAGAGGAACAAACGACGCATGTCGGGATTGTTCAGGAAGATGATGCCGAAGAAGTCATAGACTTCACGTTCAAAGATTCCGGCAATAGCCCACAAATCACTGATTGAAGGAATTGCAGGATGTTCACGACCTTCGACCGATGTCTTGAATGCAACGTGGGTTTTGTGTTCGGTCGAGGTCAAGTAGTAAATACAGCCGAGACGCTCGCCCCAGTCCATACCGACGATAGTGACAAGGTAGTCAAACGCGAGTTCTTTCTCGTCGCGGAGGAACTGAGCAAATTCGTGGACTTTCTCAGAAGGAATGTCAAACATCATGATTTCGCCTTCTTCTACAGAAGCCTGTGAAAATCTTTCAGCGACAATGTCTTTTATATTAGCCATAACTGGTAAAAGTTCTTGATTTAAGATGAAAAGTTAATTAGTGTCGAACAATTATTCTTTATCGATAGGATGTTGGCGAAGGAATTCCTTCTGGCTTTCCTGACGGTTAACGCCACCAAAGAACTTTTCGACTTTCATTTTGCGAGAGAGCTGCATGATACCGTAAATCATAGCCTCGGGACGCGGAGGACATCCGGGGACAAAAACGTCAACGGGAATGATATCCTCGATACCGCGGGCAACATGATATGATTTGCGGAATGGACCGCCCGAGATAGCGCATGAGCCACAAGCAATCACATACTTGGGTTCGGCGAGCTGATCATAAAGACGGCGAAGAACGGGAGCCATACGGTTAACGATCGTACCGGCAACCATGATAAAGTCGGCTTGACGGGGTGAGGCACGGGCAACTTCCCAGCCAAAACGAGCCATGTCAAAACGAGCGGCTCCAAGCGACACGAATTCGATGCCGCAACAACTGGTAGCGAAAGTAAGAGGCCAGATTGAGTTAGAACGCCCCCAGTTGATCAACTTGTCAAGACTGCCGACAAGTACGTTTGTACCTGAATCGCGAAGCTCCTGAACAAGCTTTTCGATATATTCATTATCTTTGAATGCCTCATAAGGCATGCTCTTTGTCGTGATTTGATCTTTTACTTCCATTCGAGAGCTCCTTTCCGCCAGGCATATACAAGACCAAGCACTAAAATTCCAAAGAATACTGCAATGCTGATGAGACCATCGCCACCGAGTTCACGGACACGTACACCCCAAGGAAAGAGGAAAACAGTCTCGACATCAAACATTAGAAACAAGATTGCGAAAAGATAGTAACCTACGCTGAAACGGGTCATTGAACCTCCGCGGGTAGGGATACCACATTCATAGGCCTCGCCTTTCTGCGGATTGAAAGAACGTGGAGAAATCAATCCGGCAAGCCATAATGCGAGCGCTACAAGTGCCACACCGGTAAGGAGAGCAACCAAGGCGAGCAACGCATTGTTTTGGATTCCAAAAATGTCTAATAAAAGCATATTGTAATAATATATCGGTTTTCAATGGTCTAAAGGGAAGCAAAAGCCATGCGCGTTCGCTTCCTACATCATTATTAATCAATCGTTTAAGTGGATATTTCGGTCAAAAGTACCCGAGACACCACACGAATTGTTTGCAAATATAAGCATTTTTTCATCAACTTTCAACAATTATTCGTTTAAATTTTGGCGTTCGGTCTGAATATTCTTTTTTATAAAAAAAATCGCGACTGCCAAAATCGGCAATCGCGACTCTTATTATACTATATTATATAATGTGTCTTTACTATTATTCTCCCGTACTGAAGTTTTCAGGAATGTGATATCCGAGGTCGAGTCCTACATTATATTTTCCACCGACAGTGAAATCAAGGTAGTAGGGATATCTACCGGGAGCTATATTCTTCAAGCTCCATGCACCGCCGCCTGAGAAACTTGTAATCTCATAGTCAGAATTTACAAACCAGCTGTCTCCTCTTAGTTCATAAACGGTCATCATATCTGAATTAATCGAAAAACCAGCAAAATTAACAGTTGCATCAGTAAACTCCAATTTAAGTGTCGAGGGGGGCATGCCGGCAGTATAAGAAGCATTATACATTATAATGCTGCCGCCAACTTTGTCACCATCTTTCACTGATTTGGGTTCGAACACGAGCTGATAGTAAGCCTTCTCATCTTCAAATGTTTTATCGGTATCGATTTCTGTTGATGAAGCTTTACCAAACAACAACAAAATATCTTGAACAGCTCTAACCTGATACATATCGTCTACTGTAAACGTAATATCCCAAGCAGGGTAGATTTCATAGCTGTTAGGATTAAGTTGACGTTCGATACTATAAACTTTCAAATCTGAAATCTTCACGTTTGAACCTTCAACATTCTCAACCTCGAGTTCGAAAGCACCGCTTGTTTCGTTAATTTTATAAGGGGCATCTATAACTCTGAAGCTAACTCTTGGCTGACCTTCCCAATAAAAAAGATCCATAACTGATAATGACACCTTTCCTTCGGTAACTGAAATTTCAAGTTTATAGTCAGCCCCACTACCATTAATAAACTGAGCCTGATCTGAATATCTTTGAGTAACAGTAAAGTTGTGAGCAGAACCCAAAGAACGAGTAAGCTCGACTTTAGTATCAGAGCTACCAAGACAAGAGGTTGCAATAAATGCGATCACAAGAATCGCAAGATAGCTGATTTTTTTCATTTTGAAAAATTTTGATGTGTTTTTAAGTAAGTGAATTTATTTTATTTTTATGTTTTTATATTGTATAGCGAAGTGTTCCGAATACTCTGGCTGGTTTACCTCGTTGTAAAAACGAGTTCCCGATCGACTTGAAATAGAACACATTGAATTTTGTATCGAGAATATTTTCGCCCGACAACTCAAACGAAAGGCCCAAAGGCAATTTCACGAGAGCCGAAGCATCGACAAGTGCATAAAAAGGTTGTTTCAAGTCATTAGCCTCGTTCCAATAGATTGAGCCTACCCCTCTCACACCGCATCTCAAGCTGAGCGATTTAAAGAAGTAGCTGTCGCCGAAGTCGAAATCATATTGTACCGAGCCATAAAATGTGTTTTGCGGAGCGTATGGCACTCTATTCCCACGATAGTCGTTCTCTCCGTCAATAAATTTTCTGAAGCGTGTATCGGTAAATCCGTATGTTCCGGTCAACGACAAACCCTTTACAGGTTTCCAGAATGCCGTCAATTCAACGCCACAACTGCGGGTTCTACCTGCGTTTGTCATTACACGGCCTGTGGTTTGTCCGGGAGGGAACACTGTGAGTTGCTGGTCATAACAGTTAATATAGAACATCGTTGCCGAACCCAAAAAGTTACCCGAAGGCGACGTATAACGCGCACCGAGTTCATAATTCAAGCTTTTTTCAGGGTCATATTTGACGATTTTCTCAACGTCGTATGCCGGTGCAATTCCAAACTGAGCCATCAACGACTGCTGGAGCACATCAGAAAACATCTGAGTGTTAAAACCTCCGGCTTTGTAACCTTTCGTCACCGAGCCAAAGAAAGTTGCCGTTGACAATGAATATTCAACCGACACTTTAGGCAAAAATTCAATAAACGAACGGTTTAACACTTCATTCTCATCAAATTTTACCGGAACGGTCTGCATCGGAATTGCCGGATTCATCATCTTATTCCAGATAGTGAACGAAGTCTCAGTAAAATTATGATAGTCGAGAGATGTGTGCTCGTAATCAAGTCGCAAGTCAGCCGCCAAAGTGAAATTGCCGAGCGCAACCGAACTACGGTGATAAACCGCAAAGCCGTAGGTCGGCATCTTGAAGTCGCTGCCAAGCAACAGTTCGCGTTCATCAAACTTTATCTCTACCGGCATTCCGGGTCGGTTGGCATTATTCTCGATCAGCAACCTGATTCCGTCATCTTTAAAAGTAACCGGCGCACTCATATTGCCACGTTTATAAAACCCGAACAATCCACAGAGCCAGTTGTAAATACCTTTGTTACCGCGAGCAATGAAATCTTCAGTAATCGCCCACTCGTGGCGACGCTGGGTCAACGTGAAATAGCTAATCGGCAAAAAGTCCTGATCGAGCGTCATATTATCATCGATATACTGAAAACTTGTGATCGACGACAAAGTCACACCGGGTAAAACATAATTCACTGTCAAGCCATCGCTTACACCTGTACGACGATAGAAACAGGTGTCGTTATAGCTGATTACACCGGTTTCAACCGATTCGTATGGATAGCCACCCTCACGGTTGATATTAACCGATGCTGTATTGTCGAGTGACAGTTTGTCAGACGGACGCCAAACGGTTTTCCAACGAACCGAGCCATAGCGTTCATGATCGGTTCTTGAATTGTTATATGTATTCGTGTAGTAACCGTCGCTTTGACTGTATGACCCGCTGATTGACATCCCAAGTTTGTCAGATAACTTGTGATACAATCCAACCGAGAAATTCATTGTGTTTGCCGAGCCATATTTAGCCATTGCCTTAACGCCCTGATATTTAATTGGTGACAACGTATAAATGCTCACCAAGCCCGCCAATGTATTGCGCCCGTAAAGCGTACTTTGAGGTCCGCGAAAAACCTCGATACGGTCAATATCAGGCAAGTCAAAATCATAGTTATCTTTATTCAGGAACGGGACATTGTCGACATTCAATCCGACAGCAGGCTGGTCAATTCGAGCACCGAGACCGCGAACATAAATCGATGATGTCATTCTCGAACCGTAATCAGGAATAAAGAAGTTGGGGACAAGCATTGCAGCTTCCTTGACATTTTCGATTCCAAGACGGTCAACCTGTTTGTTGTCAATCAAAGAAACCGAAGTTGCCGCTCTGTTAATCAGCCGCTGCTCCTTGATTGACGTTACAGCCACCTCATCAAGATTCATAATCGAATCACTCCACTGCACTTCATCCGACACGGAATCATGAGCCACTTCGGCGTGCGCTCCGAAAGCAGCAAGTAAAGTCATCAATATCAACCTGTTAAACTTCATAAGGTGGTGCAAAATGGATAATTTTCGTTTACAATACAAATGAAGTTGCAAAGTTACTTAATTCGACTTAAATAAGCAACACTTCACACCTTAAATATTATGCAAAACGCAATAAAAAATCATAAATTAGCGTCACATTGTCAAAAAAATCGTAAAAAGATGATAAATCCACCGTAAAATCAATTTTTATAACTATCTTTACACCGAAATTTAAATGACTTATGGCAACTGAATATCCAAACGACGACATTAAACTGACGGCTCGCCTGCGCGACGCCTCAACTTGTCGTGAGGCGTTCAATGAGGTCATAAGTCGCTATACCGAACCTCTTTATCGTCAAATCAGACGATTGGTTCAAAGTCACGATGACACAAACGACATCCTCCAGAACACATTTTTAAAAGCTTGGACCTCCCTCGACGGGTTCAGAGGTGAAGCCCGTTTGTCAACCTGGCTCTACAAAATCGCTCTTAACGAAAGCCTGACTCACATTGCCCGTGAGCGCAAACGTTCGGGAATTTCCATCGACGGTCCCGAAGCTTCAGTTATCAACACAATTGAAGCTGACGAAAACGTCGATGGTGACCGACTTGCATTAGAACTTCGCAAGGCAGTCGCTCAACTCCCTGAAAAACAGCGCATAATTTTCAATATGAAATATTATGACGACATGAAATATGAGCAGATTTCCGAAATTCTCGGCACTTCGGTCGGGGCATTAAAATCATCTTATCATTTGGCAGTAAAAAAAATTGAGCAATATTTTGGCAATCTCGATTAAACCAAATGAAAATGTTATAGTCAAACATTTTAAAGCTTCATAAAACAATCTAACTTATTCAATGAATAACCCCAACGACATATTAACCAAAATAGGACGAAATGACGGAATGACCGTCCCCAAAGGTTACTTTGAGGACTTCATTTCGAGCATGCAGCAATCTCTCCCCGAAATTGAGCGGCAAAAGCCTGAAAAAGGCAACACCGTATGGTTAAAAATCAGACCTTACGTCTATTTGGCAGCCATGTTTGCAGGAATTTTCTGTATGATGAAGATGTTCGACATGATCAAAGCATCTTCAACCGACCTCAACATCGACAACTACCCTGCCCTGACCGCTACTCTTGAAGATTCGGGGTGTGACTTTATATATCAGGTTGACGACCGCGATATAATCGAAGACTTTTATAACTACGGTCTCTCGGTTGACGACATCGAAGACAACGATTCGCTAATCGAAGCTTCGTTCAAAGAATAATATTTTTCATTTCAATATATTATTTGGTTATTATGAAAAAAACGATTTTTTTACTCACTCTATTTTTTCTGCTTGTACCGTTTGTTAACATTTCGGCACAAACAATTGACACTGACAGCATTGACCGCAGAGAAACATTCATGAAAGAGTTCCGCGATTACAAACATCGTTTTTTGACCAAAGAACTGTCTCTAACACGCGAGCAACGCGACAAGTTCTTCTCCCTTTACGACCAAATGGAAGACGAAACCACTACTCTCAATAATGAGACACGTCAGCTTGAACGCCGCATCGCCGACTCAAATGAAAAAATCACCGATCTCGAATATGAGAAGGCAACTGAAGCTCTGTTTGACCTGAAAATCAAAGAGGGCGAAATCGAAAAATCATATTTAGATCGATTTGCCGAAATTCTCAAACCCGAGCAGCTCTTTAAGCTGAAGGGTGCCGAACGCAGTTTCACAAATGATCTTCTCCAACACAGCCGCAGGCTCCGAAACAATCGTCGATAAAACATCGTTATAAAGATATGTCCAATATTGACCGGGGAGCTATGTCAAAAATTGGCATAGCTCCTTATTTTTTCTAATCAAAATCATCTAATCATGAACACAGTCAGACTCTTCAAATTACTGACCTTATCTATTTGCTTATTACTCTCTCAAAGCATAAACGCCCAACGGTCTTCAATCGTTGACTTCTCGGCACCTCAAACCGTTATGAAAGATTCAAGAAAGGATCTGTCAAAGGCAATCGACAATAACAATTCACCCGAGATAGTGGCTTCGCTCATCAATCTGACGTTGGCTAAATCTTTAATCGATACCGATTCGATTCAATCATCATTAGATTTGATTTCTGAAGTAGAAGCTCAAAAAAGCGATGATCCGGTTTTACAGTCTGTACTTGACATAATGAAAGCCGACATCTATTCATCGGTTTACAATCGCAACCGCTGGACATATAATTCACGCGAACTTCCCCTTAAGCCTTTGAATAAAGACCTTTTTCAGTGGTCAGGCAAACAATTTTGTCTTATGATTGACTCGCTGATAATCAAGTCTCTTTCAAACCACGAAAAACTTGCCTCAACTCCCCTGAACGACTGGAAAAAAGTCATATCAACCGCCAAAGGAAGTGAAAAAATATTTCCTACTCTTCTTGATTTTGTCGGATTTAAGGCAATTTCAATTTTAAAGGACAGAGCAAATGGTCAAATTGCAGCTCGCTGGCTCGCTCCGGCTAACGTTTTCACAGGGATGCCAACAAACTATCTTTTACCAACCGACAGTCTTGTAATATCAACCTATCAAACTCTCCTGAAAGCTGACACAAAATATCCCGTTTCAGCCATTTACACCGACCTTGACCGTTTACGCTGGTCGGGTGGCAGTTTTTCTGATTCCGACACATATTTTAATGCGTTGATTGACTTGGCTGACTCTTATAAAAAAGAGCCGTCTTCAATTGTTCCGCTATTTTCTCTCGTCAATCAATCACGCTTAAACGTCGAACGTTCCAAACGACTCATATCTTTGTTTGAAAATTATAAATCACGTTTCGGTCAAACCACATACGATAAAGAAATAGCTCAGGCTATTAAGTTCTTGAAAGCCCCCGACTTGTCGTATTCGTTCCCTGAAAACGTGAAGAAAGACCGACCTTTCAACATCAAATTCAAAGCTCAAAACTGCTCAAAAGTCGTTTTCAGCATCTATTCGGTTGACTCAAAAGGCAAACCCCTCGCTTTAACAAGCACTCACTCAATCAACTTTAGCAAAAAAACACCGTTTGCAGTCGATTCTCTCGTAATTGTTTCTATCCCTGCAAATGGCAACTATGCTATTTTCTCATCATTTGACGGTAAACCGGTTGATCTCAAGAGCTACGCTCCACGCATCAAAGTGGGTTCAATCTTCCCTATGACTGTCGGTGTCAATCAGTCCACCGGACTTTATATGGCAGCTGACTTGGAGACAGGTAAACCAATTGAAGATGTTACCGTTACCACTAAAAATCGAAATACCGTAATTGCTACAGGCAAAACCGGCAATAATGGTACTGTCCAATTAAAATCGGGCAATCGCGCTACTTTCAAAGACGGTGCCAATAACGAAATCGAGCTATATACATATTCTTTATATAACAACTACGAACGTAATTCAGTATTAGCCTCATTTACAACATCTCTCCCTGTCTATCATCCTGGAGACGAGTTGGAATGGGCATTAGTAGCAATTAAAACCGACAACAAATCGCGTCATCCATTGGCTAACGAGACTTTCACCGTATATTTTTATGACGCGAACAATACCTTGTTAGACTCTGTCACTGCGCAAACCGACCGATTTGGCAGAATTACCGACAAGTTCAACATTCCAACCGAAGGACTCACAGGCAACTTCCGTCTACAAGCCTACCAACCAGCTCAGAAATCTTATATCGGAGGTGCAGCAGTAATGGTAAGCGACTATAAACTGCCGACTTTCGCCGTTAAAGTACAGTCAATCGATCGTGACACGCCATCTAAAGGCGACGTGTCCATCACCGGGTGCGCCAAGACATATTCCGGTTTCCCGATTACAAACGCCGAGGTTGTCGCTCGTCTGTCAGGTATGAGCTGGAGTTTCTGGCGTTCAAAATCCGACAACTTCTACTCGACTACGGTTCAAACCGATGATAAAGGCGAATTTACCGTTGTATTCTCAAACAGCCTGCTCAGCCAAACACCTGAAAATTACAGCCTTTTCGCCACATCGTTCGATGTGACATCCTCTGCCGGGGAAACCCGCTCGACATCGTGCAATTTCTCGATCGGTAGGAAATATGGCATCAATCTTGCCGGGTCAAACATCTATGACATTTCATCCCCTGTAAACTTGGGTATTGAAGTGCAAGCCCCATCAGGCAACAAGGTATCTATTCCATTGACTGTCAAACTGTCCTCAAAAAATAAAGATATATTCTCCAAATCGTTGACTACCCCCTCAGCCACAATTGACCTGAGTACCGTCACCCCCGGAGAATACTCACTCACCATATCCCCTGTTGATACAACTCTCGCCGAGTCAGTCTCAACAAATGTCATTTTATATAATCCTGCTGTAAAGGCGATTAACATTGACCAAATGTTGTGGACTCCACAATCCTACATTTCTTTTGACAGAAACACAGGCGAAATCCTGCTCGCAACAAACCGCGACGAACTCACTGTCAACATGATAATCACATTGCCCGACTCGCTTTTGTCTCAACAATGGATTACACTCACAAAGGGCTTGAATCATATTCCCGTATCACTTCCACAAGACATTTCGCGCGGCTCAATCAATCTTATTTCTGTAAATAATTTTGAGTCGGCTCAGCAATATATTCAGTTCACGACTCCTCCCGCACGCAAAAAACTCGACATCTCGATTGAAAGTTTCCGCGACAAAGTTCAACCGCTCGAAAACGAAAAGTGGACTTTCTCAACAAAATTTGATGGCGCGGCTCAGGAAACGGCATTACTGTTAAACATTTTCTCGGCGTCAATCAACGATATAAAAACCCACCGCATATTTACACTTCCGCCCTTCCGCCCGACCATAAGAATTTCCACTTATGCCGACCAAATAGGCAGGACTTACGGCAGCAACTCGACAAATACCGGATTCTCAAATCCTTATAATTATGCATATCCGTCATTCAACCTTCACGGCTACTCTTGGTATGGCAACTCAATCATGCGTCGATACGCTACACGAGCTGTAACCACCAACGGAATGGTTATCGAGGAGATGGTACAAATGGATGCCGCTCCGATGATGAAAGCGGCAGGTGTAGCCGATCTGGGAGATGCTAAAGAGGAAGTAGCCGAAGCTGAAGCCGATGATGCAGTAGCCGGCGGTTCCGACGAACCGGAACAAGCTGTTGACGTACGACCGTCAGAAGTGCCATTAGCTCTGTTCAGCCCGATGCTGACAACAGATGAAAATGGCAAGTTAAGCGTTTCATTCACATGGCCCAACAGCGTTACCGAATGGATTGTCAACACTTCAGCATACAATCAGGACACTGAGTTTGCAACACTCATCAAAAATGCAGTCGCAGCTAAACAGATTATGGTTAGCGTCAATGCTCCTCGCTTTGTCAGAGTCGGCAACCAAGCCGTTATAACAGCTACGGTTATGAATAATTCTGACATCGTTCTGAAAAACATAAATGCATCTATCGAAATCCGTTCGCTCGACACAAATAAGATAATCGCTTCAACCGCTGACGACCTCACTCTTGAACCGTTATCTTCGACCGACATTTCAATTAAACTTGATGTTGACGATCAAGCTTCGGGCTTGCTTGTAATCTCTCGTGCGACCTGCAAGAATTACAGTGACGGCGAGCAAGTTGCCGTTGCCGTTCTTCCTGATGTCGAACCTGTTATCGATACCAAGACCTTTTACATTGCCCCCGACATAAACACTGCTTCATTCAAACTTGAAGGGTCATCAAAAGGCACAACAACTCTTGAGTTAAATCTCAATCCTACATGGTCGGTTGTCACTGCCCTGCCCGGTCTTATTGACGACAAGCCCTCTACATCAATCAAGGCAGCACTGAACTATTTCTCGGCTATGACCGCAACCGGTATTCTCAACAGCCATCCCGAGATAAAAGCGGCACTAAAAGGTTGGACCGAATCAATTGGTCGTGACTCAACCTTGGTTTCGGCACTGTCAAATAACCCCGATTTAAAATCGATAATGCTCAATTCGACTCCTTGGATAGTTGACGAAATGAACGATACACGTCGCATGACCCGGCTTGCATTACTGTTTGACAACAAGGAAATTGAATCTAACATTAAGAGTTCAAAGACAGTTCTTAAAAATCTGTTCAAGCAGAACGAAGGCTGGAGCTGGTCGTCGTATGGCGACAAACCGTCAGAATGGGCGACAACATCAGTTCTTTATCTGATTGGCAACCTGAAATCTACAGGTTATTACAATGCTGACAGCGATCTTGAAAAGATGATTGGAAATGCTGTCAAATTCATTGACAAACAAATAGTTGAGCGTCAAAAACTGTCTAAACAGCCAATATTCGACCCGTTCTATGTCTATGTGCGCTCAATGTATCCCGAAATACCGAAATCATCGGTTGTCTCATCAATCACATCCCACACAATTCAAAAAATTTTGGCTGACTGGAAGCAGCTCGACACCCCGACCAAAGCGATTGCCGCTCAAATTCTCTATCGCAACAATTACAAGACGGTCGCCAAGTCTGTTCTTGAGTCAATCAAGCAGTTTGCCGTAGTTTCGCCCGAACGCGGAATGTACTGGCCCAATATCCGGTCAAGCCAATGGTGGAGTACCGAAGCCGTAGCCCAAACCGCACAGATACTCAATGCCTTCAAATTAATATCACCGACTTCGCCCGATATTGATTTGATACGTCAATGGCTCATCCTCGAAAAGAGCAGAAACAACTGGGGATCGGAATTGTCAGCTAACATCGTAATAACTTCAATCCTTAATTCAGGCTCAAATTGGGCTGTGCCAAGCGATAACAAGTTCTCTATATCAGTCAACGGCAAGGATATTAAGCCCGATGAAGCCGACCTGTTGACCGGGTATCTCAGATTTAACATCTCTGACTTAAGCAAAAAAGGCAAATATGACATCTCAATAAAGAAAGGTTTCAACGGACCCGCATTCGGAGCCCTGTATAACATTTCATCTCAAAAAATTGAAGATGTAAAAGCAAGCGAAAACAGCGAATTTTCGGTTGAAAAACGTTATTATATCCGTCAGATTACACCTTCAGGCGACTCATGGGTCGAGTCAGACACTTTCTCGGTCGGCGACCGTGTACGAACAACCCTTACTATAAAATCGACTGTCGATTTGTCATACGTCACCGTCAAAGACCTGCGTCCCGCTTGTCTTGAACCCGTCAATCAGTTACCGACCCCGGTATATTGCGACGGCATTGTATTTTATCGCGAAAACCGCGATACCGAGTCACTAATGTTCATTGATTTTCTCCCGCGCGGAGTGTATGTCATCGCTCAGGAATTCAATGTTGACCGTCCCGGCATCTATTCATCGGGAATGGTTGAAGTTGCAAGTTCATATTCGCCACAATACAATGTTCATTCTGCGGGGAGTATGATTACAAGCAATCCTTAACAAATAAACTTATTGTCTGTTTAAATTAGTTAATACTTCCCTAAAATCCCAATTATAGGGAAGTATTGACAAATCATGCGAAGACAAAAAGCACTGTTGTTTCAAAAAAATTGAGTAACTTTGCACCGATTTTTTAGTCTTCTTAGAAAAAATATATAACATAATAAAAAGTAAAAAACAGACAATGAACAAACTTAATGCATTATGCTCAACCAAGTGGGCCATTGCAGGCACCTTGATGATTCTCGCATCATGTTCAGGTGGCGATAAAGCCAAACAACAAATGATGATGATGCAACAGGCTGCTCCTCAAATCGCAACCGTAACTCTCAATTACAGCAACAGCGATCTTTCGACAACCTATCCCGCAACAATCAAAGGTAAAACCGACGTTGAAATTCGTCCTCAGGTATCAGGTTTCATCACCCGCGTTCTCGTTGACGAAGGTCAACATGTTGTAAAAGGTCAACCTCTTTTCAACATCGACAACGTTCAATTCCAAGCCGCAGTTGACAATGCAAAAGCTGCCGTAAACGTTGCTCAGACCGCCCTTCAGACTGCAACCCTTACCGCACAGAACAAACAGCAACTGTTTGACAAAAACATTATCAGCGAGTATGAAAATCAGCTTGCACAAAATGACCTTGCAATGGCTAAATCTCAGCTTGCACAGGCTCAGGCAGGTTTAATCACAGCTCAAAAAAATCTCTCATATACTGTCGTTACCGCCCCCAGCAGCGGTGTGATTGGCACTATACCCAATCGTGAAGGGACACTCGCATCTCCCTCGATGATGCAACCTCTCACAACTGTCAGTGACAACGGTGATGTATATGCCTACATCTCACTCACCGAAAAAGACATTCTCCAACTCACCGACAACGGCAAATATTCTCTCAACGAAAAAATCAAAGAGATGCCCGAGGTTTCACTCCGCCTTTCTGACGGAACAATCTATCCCGAACTTGGTAAAGTATCTACAGTTTCAGGTATCATTGACAATGCTACCGGCTCGGCTTCAGTTCGCATCCTCTTCAAAAACCCCAACGGAATGCTCCGCAGCGGTTCAACCGGTCAGATTCTTATGCCGGTGCGCATGGACAGCGTTATCGTAATTCCCCAGAAAGCTACATCTGAACTTCAGGACATCCGCTACGCCTACGTCGTTAATGACAGCAACATGGTGACATCAGTTCCCATCACCGTTTCTCCAATCAACGATGGTAAAAACTTTGTTGTAACTTCCGGTCTTAAAGCCGGTCAGCGCATCGCTATCGAAGGCGTCGGTACAAAAGTACGCAATGGATCTGTTATCCAGCCTGTTGACCCGGCTCAAGCTGCCGCTGCCGCTCAACAGCAAGCCTCAGCTGCCGGCAAATAAACCGATACGGCAAGCAATAAATTAAATCAAAACATTTCTTCCTTTTCAATACAAGAAAATGAAATTAGATACTTTTATTAACAGACCGGTGCTCTCAACGGTGATTTCAATCTTCATCGTTCTGCTCGGTCTCATCGGCCTGGTGTCACTCCCCGTTACCCAGTTCCCCGATATTGCACCGCCAACAATCAGCGTATCGACCACATATACCGGTGCCAACGCTCAGGCTGTGCTAAACTCTGTAATCGCACCTCTTGAAGAATCAATCAACGGTGCCGAAGGTATGACCTACATGGAATCAACCGCAACCAACACCGGTTCTGCAACGATTACCATTCACTTCAAACAGGGCTTCGACCCCGATATGGCGGCTGTGGATGTTCAAAACCGTGTGGCTAAAGCTCAAAATCTTCTTCCCGCCGAAGTAACCCGTGTAGGTGTGCTGACACAGAAACGTCAGACCTCTATGCTCCTCGGTATCGCTCTCTACAGCAATACTGACGAATATTCTGAGGAGTTCCTCGACAACTACATGAAAATCAACATCATCCCCGAGATTCAACGTGTCAAGGGTGTTGGTGATGTGATGTCGTTCGGTGCTGACTACTCAATGCGTATATGGCTCAAGCCCGAGGTTATGGCTCAATACCATCTCATGCCCGAAGACATTTCAATGGCTCTCGCCGAACAAAACATCGAGGCTGCTCCCGGTGCTTTCGGTGAACAGGGTAACCAGTCATTCCAATATACCATTAAATATAAAGGCCGTCTTTCCACTCCCGAAGAATTTGGCGATATCGTTATCCGTGCTAAAGACAACGGCGAGGTTCTTTATCTTAAAGATGTGGCTGAAGTCGAACTTGGTAAGGTGACCTATGGTTTCCACGCCACCCTCAACAACAAGCCCGGTACAATGGCTGTCGTGTTCCAGACCGCCGGTTCAAATGCTACCGAGATTATCAACGAATGTCTCAAGCTCGTCGACAAACTGCGTCCCGACCTTCCAAAAGGTCTTGAGTTCGCAATTCCGATGAACAACAACGACTTCCTTTATGCTTCTATCCACGAGGTGTTGAAAACCCTTCTTGAGGCATTCATCCTCGTGTTCTTCGTGGTATATGTATTCCTTCAGGACATTCGTTCAACAATCATTCCGGCGATTGCCATTCCGGTTGCCCTTATCGGTACATTCTTCTTGATGAATGTCATCGGCTTCTCTATCAACCTCATCACCCTCTCGGCTCTCGTACTCGCGATTGCGATTGTGGTCGATGATGCGATTGTGGTTGTCGAGGCTGTCCATGCCAAACTTGATGTCGGATACAAGAGCGCGCGCAAAGCATCAATCGATGCGATGAACGAGATCGGTAGCGCGATCATCTCTATCACACTTGTAATGATGCTCGTGTTCATCCCCGTGTCGTTCATGTCAGGTACATCAGGTGTGTTCTACCGTCAGTTTGGTTTGACCATGGCAATCGCCATCGGATTCTCAGCTATCAATGCATTGACACTTTCACCTGCCCTTTGTGCCGTGTTCCTTAAAGCTCATGGCGATAACAAGTCCCTTGGCGAGCGCATGGGCGAAGCCTATAAAGCTGCCGGTCAAGCCGTTGCAAGCAAATACAAAAAAACATTCAAACTTGACCTTCCCCCTGTTGTAACAGGCCTACTCCTTATTGCCACTATCTTCTTCATGATCAAGGGCTGGTACTCGTTTGAAAATCCCATACTCTCGATTGTTTGTTGGATTATCGCAATCACAACCGTTCTCGGTCTTTTCTCTCCCCGTTTCCACAAAGGGTTTGAAAAAGGTTACGAACGACTTCTCAAAGTCTATAAAAAAGGTACCGAGTTTTTCATGTGTCACAAAATTACATCGTTTATAACCGTTGCGGTTTCAATCGTTGTACTTGTAGTGCTCATGAGAATTACACCGTCGGCTCTTGTCCCCAGCGAAGATACCGGTACATTGTTTGTGATGGTCGATATGCCCCCGGGCACATCTCAGGAACGCACAATGGAGGTAATGGACAAGGTTGACCAGATTATCTTGTCTAATCCCGCCGTAGAATTTAGCCAGAAAATCGTCGGCTACTCATTCCTTGCCGGTCAGGGTGCCACTTATGGTACTTTCATCGTCAAACTCAAAGACTGGTCTAAGCGACACGACAAATCAATGAGCTCTGATGCGGTTGTCGGTCAGATTTACGGAATGGCAGGACAGCTTATCAATGACGGACGTGTTGTTGCTTTTGCTCCGCCTATGATTGCAGGTTACTCAGTCACCAACGGTTTTGAAATCAAGATGCAGGATCGCACAGGTGGCGACATCAACACTTTCTTCAACATTGTGCAAGGCTTCCTCGCTCAGCTCAATGCTCAGCCTGAAATCCAGATGGCATACTCAACCTTCAACCCGTCATTCCCTCAGTACATGGTTGACATCGACGCCGCCAAAGCCAAACAAGCCGGCATCAGTCCTTCGTCAATTCTCTCTACTTTGCAGGGTTATTACGGTGGTATGTATGTATCTAACTTCAACCGTTTCGGTAAAATTTACCGCGTTATGATGCAGGCAAATCCCGAAGCGCGCGTTTCACCCGAGACATTGTCGTCAATCAAGATTCGTAACGGCAACGAAATGGCTTCGCTGTCAAACTTCGTTACCCTCAAAAAAATCTATGGTCCCGACCTACTCACCCGATTCAATATGTTCCAATCTATTTCGGTGACAGGTTCGCCGGCTCCGGGTTACTCATCGGGTGACGCTCTTGCAGCCATCACTCGTGTGGCTCAACAGACACTTCCTGCCGGCTACGGTTATGAATACTCGGGTATGACCCGTGAGGAAGCAGGTTCAAGCAGCAACCAGACTGCTATCATCTTCGGGCTCTGTCTCCTTTTCGTTTACCTTATCCTTTCAGCCCAGTATGAAAGCTATATTGTGCCATTTGCCGTTATTCTTTCTATTCCGTTCGGTCTTATGGGATCATTTATCTTTGCCGACATCTTCAGCATTTCAAACAATATCTACCTGCAAATTGCGCTCATCATGCTTATCGGTCTTCTTGCCAAGAACGCAATTCTTATCGTAGAGTTTGCACTTGAACGCCGTCGAACCGGTATGTCGGTTGTCAACGCTTCAATCCAAGGTGCTACCGCACGTCTCCGTCCTATCCTTATGACATCACTGGCTCTCATCATCGGTCTTTTGCCTTTGATGTTTGCAAGCGGCGTAGGTGCCAACGGTAACCGTGCGCTCGGTACAGGTGCAATCGGTGGTATGCTCATCGGTATGATTCTTCAGGTACTTGTTGTTCCGGCTCTCTTTGTTGCCTTCCAGCTCATTCAGGAGAAAATTTCTCCGCTCAAATGGACCGACACCAACAACGCCGATATCGAATCAGAGATTCAGCAGCTTGCTCGATAATATTAATCCCCTACTTTTGATTTTTCACAATGAAAAAAAATATAATCATTTCAACTGTGGCTCTGGCGAGTTTGTTCTCACTCTCCGGATGCCACATCTACCAGAAATTTGACGTCAGCAAACAAGACAGTCAAATAGCGAGGGAATATGCCGATGCAGTCAACCAGTCTGATGATGAACAATCATTTGGCGACCTGCCCTGGGAACAGGTTTTCACTGACCCTGTTTTGGCTGACTTGATTCGCCAAGCCCTTGAAAACAACTCAGATCTCAACAATGCGCGCTTGAACATCGAGGTTGCTCACGCTAATCTGCGTGGTGCCCGCCTCAGCTATCTGCCTTCACTTGCTCTCGCACCTCAAGGTGGAGCTTCAAGCATCGCCAACGGTCCACTCACCAACTGGACATATACCATTCCTTTGAGTGCTTCATGGGAAGTTGATATTTTCGCAAAACTTCTCAACGCCAACCGCAGCGCAAAGGCGTCTTATGAAATGAGTCAGGACTACTGTCAAGCAGTTCGCTCTCAAATCATCGGTGGTGTTGCAAACACATATTATGCCATTGCCGCCCTCAAAAGCCAGATTGCATTATGTGAGAACACCTCGGTAATCTGGAAAGAAAATGTCGAGACAATGCGCAACTACAAACTAATCGGTCGCGCCAACGAGGCTGCCGTTGTTCAAAGCGAAGCAAACTACTTCAACATCCTCGCTCAACTGACTGATTTGCGCACATCTCTCACTCAGGCATATAACACAATGTCACTTTTGCTTCATCAGCAACCTCAGGAATATGAAATTCAACAGCTTGTGACTTATGCCGCACCCACAATTGCGCTTGACGGTGTTCCGATGTCTCTTCTTGCATCACGTCCCGATGTACGTGCGTCAGAACGCTCACTCGCCGTTGCTTACTACGCGACAAACTCAGCTCGTGCAGCTTTCTATCCGACCTTAACAATCACCGCTAACTACGGCTTTACCAACAGTTTCGGTTCTATGATCAAAAACCCGGGTGACTGGATCGCTTCGTTGGCAGGATCTCTTGTTGCTCCCTTGTTTAGCCGCGGTCAGAACATTGCACGTCTTGAGGCAACAAAAGCTCAGCAGAAACAAGCTCTCAACAACTTTGAGAAAGCTATTCTGTCGGCAAGCGCCGAAGTATCTAACGCACTCACATCATTCCGCAACAACGCCGATAAAGCCGTGCTAATCAACTCTCAGGTTGAAGACCTTATCAAAGCTCAGGAATATACCAAAGACCTCTTTGCTTTTGGTAGTGCTTCTTATCTTGAAGTGTTGACTGCGCAGTCAAGCCTGCTTTCAGCCCAGACAGCCCAAATCAACTGTCAACTTCAACAAGCTCAAGCGGTTATCAACCTCTATCAGACACTCGGTGGTGGTCGTTAAAACTAAACTTCATATCAAACTTTATAATAAATTATTACCATGATTAGTGAAAAAGCCCACGTTGACCCCTCAGCAAAATTAGGGAAAAACGTTAAAATACATCCGTTTGCCTTTATTGACAAGAACGTCGAGATTGGTGATAACTCGGTCATCATGCCTTTTGCAAGCATTATGAGCGGAACACGCATCGGTAGCGACTGCCGTGTTTACCAAGGTGCCATTGTCGGTGCCGAACCTCAGGATTTTCGTTGGAAAGGCGAAGATTCTCTCTGCAAGGTCGGCGACCGTTGTGTCATCCGTGAACACGCAATCATCAACCGAAGCATTCACACCGACGGTGCGACCACAATCGGTGATGACACATACATCTGTGCCGAGACCCACATCGGTCATGACTGTCATATTGCCGGTCATTCAGTCATCGGTAACGGTGTAACCTTTGCCGGTGATGTTGAAGTTGGTAAATGCGTAATCCTGTCATCCAATGCTATCCTTTATGAAGGAAGCAAGGTCGGAGACTGGTGCTTTATCAAGGGCGGATGTCGCATCAACGGTAACGTGCCGCCTTATATCATCCTTGCCCATAATCCTGTAACATACTATGGTGTAAATGCACAGGTTATGCGCAAAGAGGGTGAGAAATACGGCTTTACCGATAGTAAAATTGATGATATTGCCAAAGCATATCGCCACATCTATCAGAGCGGAACATCAGTTTTCAATGCACTCAAACGCATCGAAGCCGACGTTGATCCGTCACCAGAACGCGACAATATCGTCAATTTTATCCGCGACAACAATCTACGTATTGTAGCCGTTCCCATCGACCTCGAATAATCTTAAAAGACATATTCGTTCAAGGCACCGTGTCATCCATTGACCCGGTGCCTTTCTTTTTCACCGGAACGAAATAGAGTTAATAGCTGCGCTATTCTGTCTACGCTATCTCCCTGATGGCGTGTCGCAATCGCGATTTAACGGCTGAGGCGAAG
>CAMWIM010000012.1 GCA_947174335.1 uncultured Porphyromonadaceae bacterium
TGATTGAAAACAAGTCAATCAATATCAAGGTTGACCCGATAGTTCATCCCGGAGGAATCAAATAATCACGGTCGCGGAACCGGAATCAGGCGCGATAAAATTGAGCGGCAAATTTTGAAGAAGCGGCGCCACGATGGTGTCTCCTGAGGCTTTTGTGAGTTGTCCAACATCCTTTGGATTGACTCTTGAAGCGGACCGGTTAAATCGGGGCGATCGGCTAATTCTTCGATCAAATGTTTACGCACGTCAATTGCCATTTCGCGCCGACGATTCTGTTCGGCAAGACTCCAGATTGCGGTTGGCAAATGTCGATATACGCCCATCGGACGGCTCATGTAATGAATATCGCCGTGTTGGGCATAAAGCATGTGCATGGCATAGTCGATCAGTCTGACTTCACTTAGCCACGCCGGTAAGTTTTTAAGGTCAAGAGCATCAGAGCGATACATGACACTTAGGTTGGTGATTGTGTTGCTTGCCGCGAGTTCTTGTGGTGTACGCGAAATCAATCCGCGACCATTGCTAAGACTCATTTCACCAGAAACCTCATAGTAATTGATTACGCGGTGATAAGTGAGAACACATTCGGGGTGTGCCTCCATATAGGCAACTTGTCGGGCGAGTTTTGAACGACAACACCAGTAGTCATCGGCATCACACATTGTCAGATATTTTCCTTTGCAATGTTTAAATGCCTCAAGATAATTGCCTTGAACACCCAAATTCTTTTCATTCCGGTAATAGTCGATTATTCCGGGATATTTTTTTGACCATTTCTCGACAATCTCGGCTGTGTTGTCGATTGATGCGTCGTCACAGATAACGAGTTGCACGTCAAATTTATGTCGTTGTTTCACAACGCCTTCAATTGCCTGACTGATATAACGACTGCTGTTATATGCAATCATCACAACGCTAACCATTGGTCGTGATTGCTGATTTTCTTCCGTTTTCTGTGACTGATTTTCCATTTATATATGAATTGAAAGGCGGTTAATCAATATTTTCGGCTCGTTTTTTCTTTTTAAAATAGTCGAGAACTTCCTTAAAGTCTTGAGGTATAAAAAGTTTTATTGCAATGGCATACAATAAAACTGCAAGTGAAATCTTTGCTATCAGTGAAATGATGATATTGTATATCGATGCTGTTACTGCCATTGTTATAGCCATAACAGCAAGAGTGATAAAGAGATAAGGAGTTGTTGCACCTAAAACGCGGAATGTTTTTATTCCGGTAAGGCGATAAGCGCAATATTGCCATATCCCGAGCCATGCAATGTTGATTGTAACGTAAAAAATCAACATAATTTTCAGCCCCAAAGAGGCTGTGCAACATAGACATACAAGTTGCACAATTCCGAGACTGATTGTGTTCCACATATATGTTCCGGGGTGTCCCGAACTGTTAAACAGGTTGCCGTAAAGTGTTGCCAACGGAATGAATGCTCCGCTGATACAAAGAATTTGTATCACGTCAACTGATGGCAACCAAATATCTGAAACTGTCAGGATAATAAATTCGCGAGCCACGATTGCGAGTCCGAACATTGCAGGAAAACTTACCAGACAGGTAAATCTCATGAGCTTGAGAAAGATGCGTTGCATACGCTCCGGGTCGTTGACAGTTTGTCTTAAAACCGGTTGTCCGACACCATTGAGCATTCCGTTCAAGGTGCTGTAACCCATTGCAGTCCATTTATATCCCTGAGTATAAAAACCGGTTGTACGCATGTTGTAGAAACGACCGAGCAACATTGCAAAAATATTGTTGTTTATCTGTGTGAAAAACGATACAACAAGTTGCTTGATACTGAACGGTAACATATCGCGTAGCGGTGCGAAATTTATCAAAAGTTTGGGGCGCCACGGGCAACGAATCCAAAGCAGAAAAGAGTTTGTCGATGTATAAGTGACTGTCTGAACGGCGATTGCCCAGTAGCCTAAGCCAATATATGCACAGTAAATGCCGATCAATCCCGATAAAAGTAAAGCTATGATTTGGATGCTACTCCTGATTTTGACCTGTAGGTTTCTGAAAAAATAGGCGGTGGGCGATGCTGCCAAAGCTGAAACGACAAATCCGATAAAAATGAATCGGGAAAGTTTTGTCATTTCGGGCTGATTATAGAATCGTGCTATTAAGGGAGCTGAAATCCATAGTGTTGTATATATGGCTAAGCTCATAAAAAGGCTAAACCAAAAAACAGCGTTATAATCTTCATCTGTAACCTTTTGACGGTTGACGATAGCTAATATGAATCCGCTTTCTGACAAAATTCCGGCGATTGCCGAGAAAATGGTGAGTGCACCGACAACACCGTAGTCGGCAGGCGTAAGCATTCGGGCGAGGAAGATTCCGAAAACGAGATTGAGCACCTGCATGGTGCCGTTCCCGATTCCTCCCCACAGCAGACCTTTAGCCGTGCGTCGTTTTAGTTGGCTGTCACCCATAAAGTCAAATCAATCAGTGGCTGTTGTTAAGTAAATTCAACAGGTAGCGACCATATTCATTGCGTGCCATCGGTTGAGCTATTTCACGGAGATGTTCAGCCGAGATCCATTTGTTCCGGTAGGCTATTTCTTCAAGACATCCGATTTTGATGCCCTGGCGTTTTTCGAGCACTTCAACATAGATTGATGCTTCGGCGAGCGAGTCGTGTGTTCCGGTGTCGAGCCACGCAAAACCGTCGGGAAATTTGATGAGTTTCAATCTGTCGCGATGGAGAAATTCTTCATTAACCGTTGTAATTTCAAGTTCTCCGCGCGCCGAGGGCTTTATGTTTGATGCGATTTCAACTACTTCGTTAGGATAGAAATAGAGTCCGGTAACGGCATAGTTTGATTTTGGATTTTGTGGCTTTTCCTCGATTGACAGACACTTGCCTTCTTCGTTAAATTCAGCTACGCCATATCGTTGAGGGTCGTTCACTCTGTAGCCAAACACGGTGGCAGTGTTGTGTTTTGTGACGTTTTCAACTGCCTCATTGAGCAATCGTGAGAGACCGGCACCATGAAATATGTTGTCGCCGAGTACGAGACAAACATTATCGTTGCCGATAAATTCCCGACCGATGATAAAGGCTTGGGCAAGTCCTTCGGGGCGCGGTTGTTCGGCATATGAAAATTTTACACCAAGATCGTCACCCGATCCCAAAAGTCGTTTGAACGAAGGAAGGTCGTCGGGTGTGGAAATGATAAGTATGTCGCGTATGCCCGCTTGTAGCAAAACCGTAATCGGATAATAAACCATCGGTTTGTCATAGATGGGCAAAAGCTGTTTTGAAACGCCTTTTGTGATTGGGTAAAGGCGTGTGCCTGAACCGCCTGCAAGAACTATACCTTTCATTATCGGTTTATTCTGAGTTTATTACTTTTATCTGTTATTTCACCAGCGACCTGATGCGCCACCGCCACCGGTTGAACCGCCGCCAAAGCTGCCACCGCTAAAACCGCCACCACCTCCGAAACCGCGACCGCCGCCAAATCTGCCGAGAATTACGGGGGGGATGAGTTTGGCTATTGTGTGAGGGCGACGGATGATTTTGCCACAGTGTTCACAAACGTATTCATCCATACGTTCGCCGGTGTGGAACTGAGTCGGTTTGCGTGTGATATAGCTGCGGTTGAGGTGTAGAGCGTGTGCACCGCACGAGTCACATCGGGTATAATTATTATAAGCCGGACCATGAAATGATCTGACGCTGATATTTCCATCTTTAGGGCATCGCCAAACGGTGTGATTCATCGATCTGATGCGTGACTCCGTTGCTTGTTGAGGGGTGAGAAAGGCAGTTGCTTCGTTTGGTGGGAGCTGAGACATTTTACTACCGCAAAGGGTGCAACGGGGTGCTTCATTCCTCACATTCTTCAATAACTTCTTAGCCCATAAAAATGCGAGGACAGGAATTCCCAATCCGAGAACGGTTGTAATGGCTGTCCACATCGAAAGTGAAGACAAAGTTTTATATCGTGTTTGCCACGGCTGTTTTTTTGCTACCAAACTAACAACGAGAACAACGACAAGCATAACGATTGCAAGGTAGCAACCGAATTGTATTAAATCTGAGATCATTCGACTGAAACTCTCATCTTTTTTAACAGCCTTATCGTTTGGAATTGAGGATTTCAGTTCTTGGGCAACTGCAGGGTCGGTCAACACGTCATGAACCATAGACAAGCCCGAAAGTAATCCTGCATCAAGTCCGTTCTGTCGAAACGCCGGAATCATATAGTCACGGATAATTCGACCGGCGGTTATGTCGGGGAGTGGACCTTCGGCACCATACCCCGTGCGGATAACAATGTCGTGAGTATCATTGACAATCAGAACCAACACTCCGTTATCACGATCTTTCTTCCCGATTTTCCACTCTTCAAATAGTTCTGTTGCAAACTGGTTGGCATCTTTGTCGCCGATTGATTCAACGGCTACTGCGGTGACTTCGGCTGTTGTTTTATTCCAGACGTCAGACATAATCGAGTCGGCAATCGTCTGAGCCTGCACAGAAATCAATCCGTCGGGGTTTGATAAAAAGCGAGTGCGGTCGGCTACGTGAACATTGGGTACATCTTTGACCTCATACTCTTTGGCACCTACGCCGAGAGCCGAACAAAGTATGATGAACAAAAACGTGATATATTGATGTAGCCGATTGCGAATCATTGTGGTAGAGGATTAAACGGCAGGCAGGCTCATACCGTTAAGTTTGCGATATAAATCGAGGGCATAGACATCAGTCATACCTGAAACGTGGTCAATCACAGCCTGTATCTTGTTGAAAAGTGAGGGGCTGTGCACATCATACTGCTCGGGAACGCGCGACAATAGAAGTCGGGAGTAGTTGAGCTCGGGATTGACAACCGCGCTGACAAGTTTTTCCATCAGAAATGAAATGATACGGTTACCGGCAAGTTCGATATCAACAACGTCGCTTGCGCAGTAGATTTTATCCCACGAAACTTTAACCGATGCTTCGTAGCCGTCACGGGCGGGCGAGGGGATATGGTCGAGCAAAGAGCCTTTGAATGTTCCGTTAAGAATCTCTTTCTCGTTGTCGACAAACACTTTGGCTGCGGCTTCGACGAGTGTTCCGATAACCGATGAACGGAGATAGGCAATTTTTTCGTTAGGATCTTTGACCGATTCCATTATTTTTTCCATTCGTGCTCGTCGGTCTTCGTCGAAGTATGATAATAAGAGATTGATGACACGATCGGTAGGCAAGATTTTAAGCTTGTGGGCGTCCTCGATGTCCATCACTTCATAGCAGATATCATCGGCTGCCTCGACAATGTAAACCGCCGGGTGGCGTGCATAGTGAACTTTACCGTCAGGCTCGTCATATCGTATCATACCGAGGGTATCGGCAATCTTGATGAAATCGTCTTTTTCGGTTGTGAAAAATCCGAATTTATTTTTGTGAGCTAATGACGATTCAAATGGATATTTGACGATTGATGCCAATGTTGAATAGGTCATTGCAAAGCCTCCGCGACGGCGACCGTTAAACTGGTGGGTCAAGATGCGGAATGCGTTGGCATTTCCCTCAAAATGAACGAGATCGTTCCACTCCTCGTCGGTGAACTTGCTTTGCAATTCGCGTCCGGGACCTTCAGAAAAGAATGTCGAAATTGATTTCTCTCCCGAGTGTCCGAATGGTGGGTTGCCGAGGTCGTGAGCAAGACATCCGGCAGCAACGATTTCGCCAAGATAGCCGAGTTTAGCTTTAACTTCGGGGTCATCATAACGAGCAGCTAACGCTCCGGCAACTTCGTTGGCAATTGAGCGACCGCAGCACGAAACTTCAAGACTGTGGGTCAGTCGGTTGTGAACGAAGATGCTGCCCGGCAAAGGAAAAACCTGGGTTTTATTTTGTAAACGACGGAACGGCGATGAGAAAACCATACGGTCATAATCGCGTTGGAAATCACTTCTGATTCCGTTACTTTCGGCAGTGTGATAATCTTCTAAGCCAAAGCGGGTATCATTGATAAGCTTCAGCCAGTTCATTGTCGGGATATTGTCGTTATTCTTCGGCATCATTTGATGTCAGATCGTCATATTTTGTATAAAGAAAATCGTTGTAGGGGAAGCGTAGCATGTGAATTTCTTTTGCACGCTCATATATTTTTTGCTTAAGCAAATCAATGTTTGTTCCTTTTTTAGCAGACACAAACACGCAGTCGTCGCCAAGTTTGCTCATCCACGTTGCTTCGAGTTCGCTCAACGGAATGTTTTCGCGAGTGCGTGGAGTCAAATCGTCTTCATCTTTCGGAGTGTAGGTGAACGCATCAATTTTGTTGAACACCATGATTGTCGGTTTGTCAGATGCTCCGAGGTCTTTGAGGGTTCGGTTGACAACTTCAATCTGCTCTTCAAACTGAGGGTGACTGATGTCAACGACATGAAGAAGAATGTCGGCATCTCGTACCTCGTCAAGTGTTGATTTGAACGATTCTACAAGGTGGGTCGGAAGTTTTCTGATGAAACCGACTGTATCGGTCAACAAGAACGGCAGATTGTCGATGATAACTTTGCGGACAGTTGTGTCGAGTGTCGCAAAAAGTTTGTTTTCGGCAAACACTTCGCTCTTGCTCAACAGATTCATCAATGTTGACTTGCCGACGTTGGTATATCCGACAAGGGCAACACGCGTTAACTTACCACGGTTTTTGCGCTGAATTGATTTTTGACGGTCGATTGCCTTTAACTCTTCTTTTAGACGAGAAATTTTGTCGAGAATTATACGACGGTCGGTCTCGATCTGAGTTTCACCCGGTCCACGCATACCTATACCGCCTCGTTGACGTTCAAGGTGAGTCCACATTCGGGTGAGTCGCGGAAGAAGATATTGATATTGAGCAAGTTCAACCTGGGCTTTTGCATTGGCTGTTTGAGCGCGTTTAGCAAAAATGTCGAGAATCAGACTTGTACGGTCAAGAATCTTAACCTGAAGTTCGCGTTCGATATTGCTGACCTGTTTGGTCGAAAGGTCGTCATCAAAAATGACCATCGATATGTCGTTTTCAGCCACAAACTTACCAATCTCTTCAAGTTTACCTTTACCAACGTATGTTCGCGAGTTTGGGTAGTCGGCACGCTGTAAAAATTTGCGCACAGTTGTTGCTCCGGCTGTATCAGCCAGAAAGGCAAGCTCGTCAAGATATTCGTTGGCTTTGGCTTCGTTTTGTTGAGGAGTAATCAAACCCACGAGCACTGTGCGCTCCGAGTCAGATGTACTTATATTTATATCTTCGTTCATTATTCAAAAATGATTTTTGCAAATTTAGTTAAATTTTGCCGAATGGCAAATACATTAATTATAATATAAACAAAAATCGAGCCAACGAGGTTGACCGAAAAGATATAAACACGCCGATTTGGTATAATTGAATATTAAACACTCGTTTGTCGTGCAATTTTCTTATCTTTGCAGTACTAAATATATAACGGTAATGGCACGTCTGGTTTATTTGACAAGAAATTATAAAGGCATAGGGCACGGTGGAGGTAAAGCCCGTGTTGATGTTGAGGATATTTTGAGTGGAATGGGTGCCGTAAACCTTGGATTAAAACGTACATTCCATAAAAATAAAGTTGCCGATTTTTTCTTGACTGCTGCCGGCGTGCTTAAATTTATAGCTACTGTTCGACGCGGAGATGTTGTCGTTTTGCAATATCCAGTCAAAAAATATTATCGTCTAATATGTAGGGTTGTACGAATGAAGGGAGCGAAAACAATTACCCTGATTCACGATCTTGGCAGTTTTAGACGTCGTAAATTGACTGTCGAAGAGGAGATAAAAAAGTTATCACTGACCGATGTTATTATCGCTGCCAACCAACATATGATTGATTGGTTGAGTGAAAAGGGATGTCGTGTACCGATGACCGACCAAAAGGTTTGGGATTATTTGTCAGATTCAAAACTAACGAATATTCCACAACCTATAAATTCGTGCTTGTTTGTCGGAGACTTAAAACCTGACAAGAACGGCTATTTATATAAACTGCCTCTATCACTTCATATTGACATTTATGGCGCAGGTTGTCCGGATAATATACCCGAAAATATTGAAAACCACGGCTTTGCTGATGCAGATGATATTATTTCAAACGGGAAAGGCCGCTGGGGACTGATGTGGTATGGTCCGACTCTTGATTATGATGAAAACGGTTTTGTTGGTGAATATAACCGATATAATAATCCACACAAAATTGCGTTATATATCCGAGCGCACAAACCGGTGATTATATGGGAACAAGCTGCTGATGCAGATTTTATACGTGAAAAAGGAGTTGGAATAACAGTTGATTCGCTCGAAAACATTGACAAACGTTTGGCTATGGTCAGTGAAGATGAATATAATCAGATGCTATCAAATATTGACAGTGTAGCGAGTGAAATGGCTGAAGGATATTATATTAAGTCTGCTATCAATCGCGCGTTGCAACTAATTTGAGGTAGTCAGTGCGGATAATAGCGTCGGAGATTGATTGAGCTCGGGTAAGATGGTTGATTACAGCAGGATTGACCGAGGTTGTATCGCCCGAAATTTCTTTTGTGAGAGCTGAAACGGCAATGCCGGGATAATCAGGGGCAAAAATACTTTGACCCATGCCTTTCCAACGGTAATCATCAAGTCCGAGAAGATTAAGCAGGGTCGGGTACATATCAATCTGTCCCATCACTTCGTTACGACGTCCGGTTACGGGTGAATTAAGAAGAATGAAAGGTGTAAATTGCCCTTCTGATACAAGATTGGCGGCTTCAGGAGAAACTGATCTTATCCCCTGTCGCCACGAGGCAAGTCCTTCATGATCACCTGTAATCAAAATGAGTGTATCGTCGTAGTCGGGACGTGATCTTAGATACTCGATTATGTGATGCAGCTGAGAATCGGTATAATGAGCCATTGTGATATAATCGACAAGATTAGACGGCAATTTGGAATCGGATATGTCAAAATCAGGGTCTTTCAAATTTGATGGAAGTCTGAAAGGATTGTGACCTGAATAAGTAACAAAGGTTAACATTGCCGGTGTGTCGACTTCCCAAAGATTTTCATCGCGCAGTTTCTTTACGCTTTGTCTCAGGAAGGAGCCGTCAGATAATTTCCCTGGATTACCGATAAGCTCGTCAATAATCCAGTCACGTCGATCAATCAATGAATCATAGCCAAATGATCGGCTGATTATTTCTTGATTCCACGTGATTGGTTTGTCACACGTCAATATCGTACTGCGAGTTCCGTATTTTTCTTTAAGTGCTTTATTTATAGTAAGGTAGGTTGATGAGGGGAATTTCATACTATAAACCGAACCGACCATTGGCATCAAACCTGCGTGCAACAGCAACTGCGCATCAATAGAGCGTCCTGACGCTACTTGTGTCAACATATTAGGCGCATAAAACGAGGTCGAATCATTGACGAGTGAGTTGAGATATGGTGTGATTTCTTTGTCGTTAACTTTTGAGTTAATTACCCAACTCTCAAGCGATTCACAAAATATGACAACGAGATTTTTCCGATATTCGACAGTATCGGGCAGTGCCTGATGAGGGAACATCCCTTGATGCTCGCTCAGCCATGATTCTATCAGCGGTGTCAAATCTTGGTTATTGCTATTTTGACGGTCAATCATGCTGTAAAACACATGTCCGGCAAACGTATAGGTCGGTGAGCCGCAGGTGCTGTAATAACATGATTGAACCAATCGGTCGTATTCTTTATAGAAACCGCCACGCAGTTTTATGCCGCATAAGGAGATAATGGCAAGAAAAATGATATAGCATAGATATTGTAATTGTCTGTGGGGGGGGGTGTTAGGTTTGACTTTGTGATATAAAATCACACCGGCAAGAATGATAATGAGAAATCCTGAATCAATCCATCTGATTGAAGAAAAGATGCTTGCGGTAAAATCAGAGAGGTTTGATATAAGCCCGAAACTGTCAAGAGGAATACTTGTAAAATATGTTCGGCAATACATAATGTCGGCAAGCAGGAGCATGTCGACAAGGCAAATCCAGATGGCTTGTATCCATATTTTTCTTGTAAAAAGGAATGGGAGAGTCAGAATAAGTCCTGCCAAAATATTATTGATCCACAATAGCCAATCGCCGAGAGGACGGAAAGTTGTAACTGAGCACCAGTCAATTACATACCATATCAGGGACAAAATAGACATAGCGGTCATTACTCCTAACCGTGATTTCCATAAATCAGGTGAAAATAGGAATTTGACACGTTTAATCATAGCCACTTGGTGGTTTTATGATAAAATTTGATTGACTCGTTTTAGTGCGTCAACAAAGGCGTCGGCTTCATCAAGCGTATTATAGACGGCAAACGAAGCTCTCACGGTGCCTTCAATGCCGAGGGCGGTCATAAGCGGTTGTGCGCAGTGGTGACCGGTGCGGACTGCAATTCCGAGCTTGTCGAGTAGCATTCCGGTATCGTAGTGGTGGGCATTTTCAAGAAGGAATGAGATTACACCGCTTTTGTTGGGCGCGGTTCCGAAAATGCGTATGCCGGGAATTTCGTTAACAAGTCTCTCGGTGGTATGTTCAAGCAGGATATGTTCTTGACCTGCAATTATATCCATGCCTGTATCTTCAATAAAGTCGAGAGCCGAATTAAAGGCGGCGATGTCAACAAAATCGGGAGTCCCGGCTTCAAATTTAAAAGGTAAATCGGCAAAGGTCGTGCCTTCAAACGAGACATGGGCTATCATTTCGCCACCTCCTTGATATGGTGGCATCTGTTCAAGAAGGTCGCGTTTACCATAGAGAACTCCGACGCCTGTAGGACCATACATTTTATGAGATGAGAATACATAAAAATCGGCATCGAGTTCGCGTACATCCACTTTGAGATGAGGTGCGCCCTGAGCACCATCGACCATAGCTTTGACGCCGTGTTCGTGTGCGATTTTTATGATTTCTTTTGCCGGATTAATTGTGCCAAGTACGTTTGAGACGTGAGTAAAAGATACCAATCGTGTATGGCTGTTGAATAAACTGCGATACACGTCAAGGTCGAGTTCTCCACGCGAATTTATGGGAACGACATTGATTTTAATGTTGATTTTCTTTTGAAGCAGTTGCCAGGGAACAATGTTGGCGTGATGCTCCATAACGGTGAGAATAATCTCGTCACCGTCGTGCAAAAATGCTTCGCCAAACGATGATGTCACAAGATTTATAGCCTCGGTTGTTCCTCGTGTAAAAACAATTTCTTCGATTGACTCGGCATTTATGTAGTCCTTAATGTGGCGGCGGGTTTGCTCCTGCATGTCGGTAGCCTCTTGCGAAAGGGTGTGGACGCCACGGTGAACGTTTGCCTTGGTGTGGAAGTACATATTGTCAATCGCCTCGACAACCTGTCGCGGTGTTTGCGATGTAGCGGCATTGTCAAGATAGACAAGTTTTCGATTAAAAACTTTGCGGTTGAGAATCGGAAATTTTTCGCGTATTTTGAGTATTGTATCTTGTGGAATATTCATTTGATAGAGACAATAATTTACTCTCTCGGAGTTGAAATGTTTGTATGACAGTCGGCGTGGCAGTCGTTGCAAAGAACTTGCTCGCCACCGAGACGTTTCTCGACAAGCATCATCAATCGCGATTTGATACCTTCCACTTTGATAGTGTCGAGTGTGTCGGTCATGAACGCTATCATTAACATTCTGCGGGCGGTCTCGTATGGAATACCGCGAGCCTGCATATAGAAAAGAGCGTTGGCATCGAGTTGCCCGGTTGCGGTTCCGTGACTGCATTTGACCTCGTCGTTGTAGATGAGAAGCTGAGGTTCGGTGTGCATCCGTGCTTCGGGCGATGCAACGATGTTGCGGTTGTTTTGATAGCCGACAGTGAAGGGAGCTTTCGGGTCAACATATATACCGCCTTCAAACGCACCTTGAGCGTTATTGTCGAGCAGATATTTAAACAGTTGATTGCTGTCACAGTGAGGTGCAAGATGGTTTACATTCGAGCAGTTGTCAACGTGCATCTGACCGTCGGCAATAGCGAGTCCCGACAGATAACCTTCAGAGTGTTGTCCTTTCAGGTTGATTGTGAAATCGTTTCGGGTTACACCACAATGTAGTGTTGCGGTTCCGACACGAATTTTAGCATCGTTTTCTTGATTGGCAAAAAGTCGAGAATAGCGAGAGGTGAGCGGTGTGGTTTCTTCGATTGAATATATGTCAAGTTCTGATGCTTTTTCCCCTGCAACTTCGATGATTTCAGATGAGAGGAATTTAACGTCGGCAGTTTGAGTGTGATCGCAGAAGAATATGGCTGCTTTACTGTCTTGTTCGGCAACGACTAAAACTCGGCGTACACCCATCAGCGGAGCGGGTGAGTTGAATATGTTTACAATCTGAATGGGTGATTCGAGATGAACTCCACGTCCGATTCTGATAAACAATCCTTCCTGAGCCAACATTGTGTTGAGTGCAACTGAAGGTTCGTTTGCAGGCGCAATTTTGTTGTAGTATTTGCCGACAATGTCGGGGTATGTCTCGCAAGCCTTTGACAGGGGCATTACGTCAACACCGGTAGGCAAATTCTGGCGCATGGTAGATGTCGGAGTAAACGAGTCGTTGACAACAACACCGAGCAGGGTACTGACGTTTGGAATGTCACACTTGAATGAACGCCCGATTTCGGTTGGGATATTCATTCTGAGGATGTTGACCCCATAGTCAGGTTCAAACATTTTTTCGATTGATGTGACCTTGAAGCCTTCATCGCCTTTCTCGGGTAATCGTTTACCTTCGAGTGCTGAGGCTGCCGCCGGTCGCATCTCGTTCATTATCAAAGCCGAATGGCTGTTGATGGCGTCAGCGTTCTGGCGGTATAGGTCAATATATTGAGTTAATGAATTCATTGATAGGCTGATAAAGATTTATTGGTTGTCGATTTCCTGTTTAATCCAGTCGTAACCTTTTTCTTCGAGTTCAAGCGCGAGTTCAGGACCTCCGGTTTTGACAATACGACCTTTGTAGAGTACGTGAACAAAGTCTGGTTTGATGTAATCGAGAAGTCGTTGATAATGGGTGATGACAATTGTTGAGTTTTCGTTTGTCTTGAGTTTGTTGACACCAGCCGACACGATTCGAAGTGCGTCGATGTCAAGTCCGCTGTCAGTTTCATCAAGAATTGACAAACGGGGTTCAAGCACTGCCATCTGGAAAATTTCATTTCGTTTTTTCTCACCGCCCGAGAAACCTTCGTTAACCGAACGGGAAGCGAGCTTGTTGTCAAGTTCGACAACTTCACGTTTCTGTCTCATCAACTTCAGGAAGTCACCGGCAGAAAGCGGTTCCTCTCCAAAATATTTACGTTTGGCGTTTACGGCTGCGCGCATAAAGTTAACCATTGAAACTCCCGGTATTTCAACAGGATATTGAAACGAGAGGAAAAGACCCTCGTGGCTGCGATCTTCGGGAGCGAGTGCCAAAAGGTCAATGCCGTGGAATGTTGCCGAGCCTTCGGTTACCTTGAAGGCGGGATTACCTGCGAGCACCGATGAAAGTGTACTTTTACCGGACCCGTTAGGTCCCATGATTGCGTGAACCTCGCCGGGACGGATTGTAAGGTTGATGCCTTTGAGAATTTCTTTTCCTTCGATACCTGCGTGGAGGTTTTCGACTTTGAGAAGTATATTGTCCATATCTGTTATGTCGTCTGATTATCTAATTTATTTAATGTTATCCAACTGAACCTTCAAGGGTAATCTGGAGAAGTCGCTGAGCTTCAACAGCAAACTCCATCGGGAGCTTGTTCATTACCTCTTTGGCATATCCGTTAATGATAAGCCCTACAGCTTCTTCGGTCGGGATGCCTCGTTGGTTACAGTAGAAGAGCTGTTCTTCTGATATTTTTGAGGTCGTTGCTTCGTGTTCGACAACGGCTGTCGGATTTTTAATGTCGAGATAGGGGAATGTGTGCGCTCCACAGGTCGAGCTGAGCAAGAGCGAGTCACACTGGGTATAGTTTCTCACACCGTCGGCTTGAGGGGCAACCGACACGAGTCCTCGATATGAGTTTTCGCTATATCCGGCTGAAATACCTTTTGACACGATTGTCGAGCGGGAGTTACGTCCGATATGAATCATTTTTGTACCTGTATCGGCTTGCTGGCGATTTCGGGTTACGGCAACCGAATAAAATTCGCCTACCGAATTGTCTCCGGCAAGAACGCATGACGGATATTTCCATGTGATCGCCGAACCGGTTTCAACCTGAGTCCATGAAAGTTTGGAGAAGTCTCCGCGACAGAGCCCTCGTTTAGTTACAAAGTTATATATGCCACCTTTACCGTCTTTGTCGCCGGCATACCAGTTTTGAACGGTCGAGTATTTAACCTCGGCACGGTCTTCGACAATGATTTCAACGATGGCGGCGTGAAGTTGATTTTCATCACGCATCGGGGCGGTGCAGCCTTCAAGGTAGCTGACGTATGAATCATCATCTGCCACAATAAGTGTACGTTCAAATTGACCTGTACCGGCTGCGTTTATACGGAAATAGGTCGAAAGCTCCATCGGGCATCTGACACCTTTGGGTATGTAAACAAACGAGCCGTCAGAAAATACTGCCGAGTTGAGAGCTGCGAAAAAGTTGTCGCGGTAACTGACAACTTTACCAAGGTATTTTTTGACAAGGTCGGGATAGTTCTTAACAGCCTCAGAAAACGAACAGAAGATAATGCCTTTTTCAGCAAGAACTTCGCTGTGGGTTGTTTTGACTGAAACAGAGTCCATTACCGCATCAACTGCCATTCCCGAAAGTTGCTTCTGTTCTTCGAGAGGAATACCGAGTTTATCAAATGTCTTGAGCAGTTCGGGATCTACCTCGTCGAGCGATTTGGGAGACTCTTTTTTAACCGGAGCGGCATAGTAGCTTATTGCCTGATAATCAATTTTGGGTATTTTGAGATGAGCCCAGTCAGGCATTTTGAGAGTCAGCCAGTGGCGATATGCCGCCAATCTGAATTCAAGAAGCCATTCGGGTTCCCCTTTCTTGCGTGAAATCAGACGAATGACATCTTCGTTGATACCGCGGGGAATTATATCGGTTTCGATATCACTTACAAAACCATATTTATATTCGTCGGTCGTCGCGTTTTTCAGTACGTCAAGGCTTTCGTTAGCCTTGTCTGAAATATTACGACCGTCGTTAGTTGGATTTGTTTGATTCATATATTGAGTTAACGTTTTGACTTTTCTTTGTAAACAATTTTTGGTTGCTTTTGGTCGATAATGCTAAGTTAAAAAAGATTAGGAAATTTATCGAACCCAAACACTGCCGGTGCTAAATCAAGGACAGCACGGGCAACCTGACCGTGAGCAAGATTTGACATTGTCGCGACATTTTTTGATGAGTCGGCAATTTGCCAGATGTTTAGCAATATGCTGAGAATAAGCATCCACTGGAATACCGAAAACAAGGCACCAAGAATTCGGTCAACCGATCCCATGAACAGTGCTCGTACTATCGTTTTGACAAATCGGGTCAGTGCGCGTGTCAGCAAATAGACGAGCGCAAACAGTCCGACGTATGCGATTACTGTTGTGATGTAATGGGACAGTGCCGGAGAATCGGAAAGATTACCTAAAATTTTGCCCACAAAAACGGTTGCCGTACCACCAAACAATCGGTCGGCAAGAATACCAAAGACAACGGCTGCGATCGCTCCGACCTGCACAACGATTCCTTTGATCAATCCGTAGGCGGCAGACCCGATTAATACAGCTAATATGATTATATCTAAAGTACTCATCCGACTTTAATTCAGTGGAGTTTCAATAAATTTCTATTTATTATGCAAAGATACATCAAAAATGTGAGTTTACTACACTTTTTACCGGCTAAATATCTTACCGGCAAGATTGTTCCAACAATTCTTTTTGCCGATTGTTGTTAAATTAGCATCTAATATACTATATTTGCATTAAGTTAAATTTAAAAACATAAAAATTATGAATATTGGAGATAAAGTAACAGGACTTCTCGGATATGATGCCGAGGGTAAGGCTGTGAATGCCGAGGAATTTAACGGCAAACCGTTGATTATCTATTTTTATCCTAAAGACAACACGCCCGGATGTACTGCAGAAGCGTGTTCAATAAGAGACTCGTATGCCGATTTGAAGAAACGTGGATATGTGGTAATCGGAATCAGCAAAGATTCGTCGGCAAGTCATGTTAAGTTTGCTGAAAAATATGAACTCCCGTTTATTTTGTTGAGTGACACTGACACAACTGTAAATCAAAAGTTTGGTGTTTGGCAAAAGAAAAAGATGGCAGGACGCGAATATATGGGTACTGTCAGAACAACGTTTATCACCGACGCCAACCATGTTGTGACTGAAGTCATCAATAAAGTCAATACTAAAGATGCCGCCGGTCAAATAATAGAAATACTTGATAAGAAGGTGTAATAAAGATATTCTGAGTATTACCTAAAGCTTGTCGTTTTTAACCAGAGCGGCAAGCTTTTTTAATGTCGGACGACAGGCTCTGCTTGAAAGGTATTTTTCAATGCAATCAACGTGGCGGAAGTGATGAAGGTCGGTAGCGCAATAATCTGCTAATCCTTTGTCAATCAGTTTAAGTGCCATTTTGTTCTCATCCTCGCCATGATAACCCGCCAAACTCAAAAGATTAATTTGAAACTCGACACCACGTTCATGAAGGTCAATGTATTTTTTGAGGTCGCGGGTGTGAAAATATAGATAGCGTTCGGGGTGGGAGAGTATTGGCTTAAATCCCCGGTTTTCTATTTCAAATAAAATAGAGTCGATCCATTCTTCTCCGGGATTTGATGCAAAAGGTAGTTCTACCAGCAGATGATTATCGGGTAAAGGCTTGACTTTACTTTCTTTAAGTTGCTTTTTAAACTGAGAATCAAGGCGATATTCAGCTGAAAAATCGAGTTTTATTTCATCGGGAATTGATGATTGATTATTGTTGATAAAGGTTTGACAAGCGGTCTCGATTGAGTATATATCGTTTGGGTAAACATCTTCGGTCACATGAGGGGTGAAGAATATCCGATCAAGCCCCCACGCTTGTTGCCTTTCAAGAAGTTTGCACGCCATTTCATCGTCTTTTGCCCCGTGGTCAACATCTGGCAAAACGTGACAGTGAATGTCGGTATGGAAAGGAAGTCGAGTCATAGTGGCTCGACTTTCAAATATATTCAGATTGTTGAATATCATCAATCCGTTGAAACTTTAAGGAGATATTATTTAGATTTGCTTTCGGCTTTTTCAACGATAGAGTTAGCCATTTTGACGGCACCGTTGATGTGGTCACAGATATATTCAGAACCGATGAGTTTGTCAATGTTGGCGTGCTCAAGCGACTGTCTGACGTTGGGTTTTACACCTGATAATACGATTGCAATGCCTTCGTGATGGCTTGATTTGATGAGGATTTCAAGGTTGTGGATTGCGGTTGAATCGATAAACGGAACCTTTCTCATTCGAATAATACGAACAAGAGGTTTGTCTTTCATCGAGGTACGCATCAGCTCATCAAATTTTGTTGCTATACCAAAGAAGAATGGACCGTCAATTTCGTAGACCGATACGCCTTTTTTGACTTCAAGAACTTCATGCTGAGAAAGGTCGGTGCCCTCGGCAATGTCGAGCTTGTCGCTATAAACCTTGATTTCAGAGTTCTCCATAACACGACGCAAGAACAGGACGACTGCAAGAAGTAAACCGATTTCAATTGCAATTGTAAGGTCGAAAATGACTGTGAGTAAGAATGTTACGAGCAGGACTGAAATATCGCTTTTAGGTGATTTGAAAATACTAACAACCGTGCGCCACCCGCTCATATTATAAGATACTATGATAAGTACGGCTGCCAAACATGACATTGGTACAAGGTTGATGAGTGGCATCAAGAACAAGAAAATCAAGAGCAACACGATTGCGTGGATAATACCTGCAACCGGTGTGCGTCCGCCGTTGGTGATATTTGTCATTGTACGTGCGATTGCTCCGGTGACGGGGATACCGCCGAACAAGGGAACGGTGATGTTGGCAAGTCCCTGCCCGATAAGTTCTGTATTAGAGTTTGTGCGTGAACCGGTAATACCGTCGGCAACAGTCGCTGACAGGAGCGATTCAATCGCACCGAGCATTGCAATTGTGAAAGCTGAAGGGAGCAGACGGTTGATCGCATCCATGTCGATGGTGATTCCGTGGGGTAAAGGAAGGTCTGTTGCCATATTGCCAAAGCGCATACCGATGGTTTCAATAGTTAATTCGGGATTGAATTTAGAGATGAAGTAGCATACTGCGGTCATAATTATAATTGAAATCAAAGACCCGGGCAAACGTTTTGAAATCATCGGAATAACAATTATAATTATGAGTGAAACGACACCTATTAAAAGTGTGTACCAGTCAATTGAGCCAAGATTAGAAAAGTAAACAGCCCATTTTGACAGGAAGTCGCTTGGTACGTTTTTCAATCCGAGACCAAGGAAGTCATTAATCTGGGTTGAGAAAATAGTCAGTGCGATACCGGCGGTGAATCCTACGACAATGGGGTAGGGAATGAATTTGATTACGGTTCCGAGGTGGAACAATCCCATTAAAATCAATATAATACCTGCCATCAGGGTTGCGATAGCCAACCCGGTAAGACCAAATTCAGTGATAATGCCGGCTACAATGACGATGAATGCACCTGTCGGACCTCCAATCTGAACTGAGTTACCGCCAAATGCCGATACCATAAAACCACCGATAATGGCAGTGATTAATCCGATTGACGGGTTAACGCCCGATGCGATACCAAATGCGATTGCGAGAGGAAGTGCTACAATTCCGACAACGATTCCGGCAATAAGGTCTTGGCGGAATTTTGCCATTGAGTAGTTCTTTAAAACTGACAGCGACTTTGGTTTGAAGTCGATAGTTCCTGAAAAATTCATGTGATAAACTTTATTATGTTGAATTTTAGGCACTTAGATGCCTGTGTGCGTATGTTCTTGAAAATTTTTGCAAATTTACGCAAAATCCCCGATATACGTTTTCAAAATCTATTTAAAATTTTGAGATTTGCTAAAACAATTTGAGCTAAAAGTTTGTTTTCCGATTTAGAGATATAAGATATAATGAACAATTTAAAATAAATCTTATGATAAAAAAATCAATTGTATCCATTTTGGTTTTGCTGGGAACTATTCTCCCGGTAATAGGTCAAACTCGTGCTGTTGCCACTAAAGTTCCGGCTAAGGCTATTGACATCGAGTTTACCGACAGGTCAGGAAAGACTGTCAAGTTGAGCGACTTATATGGTAAAGTTCTTTATATTGATTTTTGGGCGACATGGTGTGGACCATGTCGCAAAGAAATTCCTTATATGGAGAAAATCGTTCAGCATTATAAGAATAATAAAAAAGTAAGATTTGTCAGCATTTCGTTAGATGAAGATCGTGATGCGTGGCTGAAAATGATAGAAAAAGATACTCCTCAATGGGCTCAATATATTGCCACACCCGAACAGGCTCAGGCAATATCAAGGGCATACGGTATTCGCTCAATTCCTCGTTTTATGATTATAAATGCCGACGGTACAATTTGCGAGGCAAATGCAATTCGTCCGTCTAATCCTGACTTTATAACTGTTTTTGATAAAATCTTAAGGCAACAGAAATAAAACATAACGACGAACTATGAATAGAAAGAGCGGGAGATTTCCGAAAGGATTCTCCCGCTTGTTTTTTTATTAAACAGATTGGTGTAGCCCGAGAAAATTTGCTAAATTTGCAATAATAGAAATTTTGCCTCGTTTATGAAGTTCAAAAGCCTTGAAATAAAAAATATAGCATCAATCAAACATGCCGTTGTAAATTTTGATGAAGAACCATTGAAAAATGCACAGCTGTTTTTGATTAACGGTCCGACCGGCGCAGGTAAAAGTGTGATTTTCGATTCGATTTGTCTTGCGTTGTTCAGAACTGCACCCCGTCTTGAAAATTTGGGTATGCGTACAATTGAGGACAATATGGCTGAAGATGGTAAATTGAAATTGTCATCTCCTATATCGTTTGTGCGTCGCGGAGTGTCAGAAGCTTTTGCAACTCTCGTCTTTGAGGGTAATAACGGACATATCTATAAGGCTTGTTGGGAAACGGAGATGTACACCAAGGGTAATAAAAAGGGTTGTTTGAAAGGTGAGACTCAATATATTACCGATCTAACTGATAACACCGAGTATAGAGGTGTTAAAGAGCTGAAAGATTTAATTAAATCAAATGACGTTGTCGGTCTCGACTTTGAACGCTTTACCCGAACGACAATGCTTGCCCAAGGTGCGTTTACTCGCTTCCTCTCTGCCGGCGAAAAAGAGAAAAGCGATATTTTGCGTAAGATTGTCGGACTCGATTATTTTAGTTTGATAGGTAAGAAAATTTCTGAGATTTATACCGAGAAAAAGCGCGAATTAGATGCACAAAAGGCGGGTCTGAACGCAATTACTTTCATGGATGATGAAACTCTTGAGAAAATCAAGCAAGAGTTGGCTCAGACCGAAATTTCGCTGCTTAATGTAAAAAAAGAACACGACCATCTAAGGCGATTTGTTGATTATAAAGAGAAACTGAAACAACTTGAGGATGAAGTGTCGCGACATCGCGATGCTTGGAACACGGCGTTAGAACAAATTACATCATCACGATATTTTGAACTTGTAACGCTTGAAGGTTACATAGATCGGGTTAACCCATTGACTGATATTCTTACTAAATTGTCTGTTGCCGAAAAGATGAAATCGTCTCTTGATGAGGAACGATCAAGTTTGGCTCAAAAACGCATGGCTGTTATTAAAGGCTTGACGGCTCTGTCAAATCATATTTTATCAGAGAAAGAACATTCAGTCGGGATTGAGAAAGAATTAAAAACATTCGATGAGTATAACGAAGTTTTAGATAATCTTCCGGTATTGAAAGAAAACATAAAGCAATATAATTCTCTCGTTAAAAGGTTGGGCGAAATTGATGCCGAGATTCAGACTTTGCAAGAAGAATTGCAAGCTATTGATAAGCCGATCAATGATTTAACTGTAGAAATAGAGTCGGTTGAAATTGAATGTAAAAAAGCGGTTGAAGATGAGAAGTCACTTAAGGAAGCTTTTGATGAGAAAGAGTTTAATCGTTTGACTTCAACCGGGAATGACCTCAATACTCAGCTTAAAAACCTCAATAAAGCTCTTGAACCTGCTCTAAAAATTGATGATATTGTATCTCGCATTAATAATCTTGAAAAAGAGAAAATTGACCAAGGAGCTTCTCTCGAAAAAATAAAAAAAGACGTTGAAGTTGCGACAATTAAATCGAATGATGCTCAGCAGAAACTGTCTGAATTTAAGGAACGGTATGACCGCACCCGACGTTCAATTAGCGATGCAGCGTCACAACTTCGTCACGGTTTAAAAGCCGGGGATAATTGTCCTGTTTGTGGTAGTCAAATTCAGTCAGACTTGCTTGATGATAGGTTTCTTGAAGCACTCAAACCGCTTGATGAGCATCTGTCAATTTTAAATGAGGATGAAAAATCAGAGACCTCTCGACTAAACGAATTACGAATCGCTTTTGATACGACAGCTATGCTGTTAAAAAAGACTTCCGACGAGTTGAAATCGTCAAATGAAGAACTTGAGAAATTTAAGGATAAACTCAAAGATATTCTTGTAGAAACCGATTTAACTGTCGATTCTGATAATTTGACAGCAGAACTTTCAAAAAGAATTTCAGCAACAGAGACTTTGATTGTTGAAAATAATAAAAAGTTGAAAGATTGGGGCGAAATTCAAAGTAAGGTTATCAAGGCGTCAGAGGCGGTTGCTGATTTGACCTCAAAATTGACAGAGATTAAGCAGAAACGATCTGATAAACTTACCCAAAAAGAGACTGACAAGGCTAAAATTGAATCTAAAATAAAAGAACGTGATTCTATAAAGGTTGAATTGGATTCACTAAACAAGTGTATTAATATCGGATTACCGGCTGATTTAAATGGATTGGTATTTGATAAACTTGTTGTTGAACTCGACAGTAAATTTGTTAAAAGAGAATCGCTTAACAACCAACTGACACAGTTAAAAGAGTCGTTAAAGTTGTCAGAAGCTATGCGAGATGATATAGTAAAGTCTTTGTCTGAGATTAAGCTTGATGATGTGGAGATAGATATACAGGCGATAAAAGAGACAGATTTACGAGAGGAAGTCTCACGATTAATAACCAAAGTCGCTGTCAATCTTTCTCGTAGAGATGATAATGCTCGTGAAATTAGTGATTTAAAAGTACAGGAACAAGAATTTTATTCAACAAATATCGACTTTACATCAGACTTTTGTCGTGAGCTGCTTGCTATACCAAGTGACATAGTCAAATATATTAAAGATGAGAGTGCGTTAATACGTAAAACAGCGAGCGAAAGTTATAAACAATATGTGACTGCACTCCAAATGGCAAAATCTCAACACGATAACGAGATTGAATTATCGGTTGACATTCCGGTCGAAGAAGCTGTTTCTCGTGTGACCCTACTTGCTGCTGATATTGATAATTTGTCGGTAACTGTTGGATCTTTGAAGCAGAAAATTTCTACAGACGATGATAATAAAAAGCGATTTGCCTCTCAGCGTGAAATAATAGAGAAACTTGAGAGTGAAGTGTCGCTATGGAACGAAGTCAACAGCGATTTTGGCGGTCAAAACGGCGAGCGATTCAGTAGGGTTGCGTGTGCTTATGCCCTAAATAATCTCATTGAGCGTTCCAACTTCTATTTGTCAAAATTCACGCAACGTTATATCCTTTCACCTAATGCCGGTTCCCTTGAAATCAGTATTTATGACAATCTTTCGGGCTATACTCGTGCATTTAATACCGTGTCGGGTGGCGAAAGTTTCGTAATATCGCTTTCTCTCGCGCTTGCGCTTTCGGCAATTCAGGATGCAAGAATGGTTCCCGACACAATATTCATTGACGAAGGTTTCGGAACACTCAGTGGTGACTACCTCGACCGAGTAATGACAACCCTCGAACAGCTCCAGTTAATCGAAGGTCGCCGTGTCGCCCTCATCAGCCATGTCGATGTCCTCCGTGAACGCATCCCAGTCAAAATCACTGTTACCCCAAGCGGTAACAGCTCAATAGTCGAAGTAGTGTCAGATTAAAATTTTCTCATTCCCATGTTGGTTTTCCCGGTTATAATCGGTTAAACCAATAAATTTTGCGTGAATAACTGATTATAACCGGGAAAAACCTTATCCGGCATTCTCCATCATTTATACCAAAGTCTTTCCCGAAAGTATCATACTGACTCTTATACTACATTTTATTAAATATTTGTTTTAGCAAGTTTTTATTACTATTTTTGCGAAATAATATCTTAATTAAGTCGTTCAGATCATAAATCAATCATTTCATGAAAACTAAATTACTTCCAATTATTTTTGTGTTCATAACACTTTTATCTGCTTGCTCTGAACCGGGTGAAGATGTCATACCTGAAACTCCTAAATTCACTTTCCCAGATGGATGGCAGTCAATTCCTAATCATGAGGAAAAAATCGCCGCTCTTCAAATACCTGAGAATATTCTTCAAAAATTGTCAACTGATAATCTTGCTGAAGCGTGTATGACATATCCACTTGGACCTGAATGCTTTTTCTTTAATGACTATCAGTTTGGACTCGCACGTGTAATTGATAATTTTAATGGATTTGCAGAGTTAAAAAAACGAGTTGGAGCCTTTGAGAAGATTCTGGACTATTATGAAAAAGAGCTTGATAGTATGGAAAAATTAACCGATAGCAAAGAACTATCATCACGTTCATTTCAGTTGTCTTATGATGAACAATTTATAATTTCAGGCTATCTCTTATCGGTAGATCAACTTAAAGATTCTAAGAAACTTATAAGTTTATATTATAAAGCCCGGAAACTCCGAGAAAATAAAGATTTGGGAGGGCAAGCTTCGATCAATACACTAAATGCAATGAAAAAGGTTCTTGGATTAGAGTAAATATTTTTAAGGCATAAAGATAAAAACAAACCTCGATTACTTTTATGGCAGTCGAGGTTTGTTTTATTAGATTAAATGTTTGTTTTGAATGGATTACAGTCCTTTGCCGTGGCAGTTTTTGTATTTTTTCCCGCTACCGCAGGGGCATGGATCGTTGCGCCCTACTTTAGGGCCGACTTTAATTGGTTGTGTCGGAGCTTGTGGACCTTGTGGTGCTGACGCTGCACGGCGATTATCTTCGCCGGGGTTTTCAGCACGAGATGTGCGATAGCGGGTATAGTCGGTTTGACGTTCGGGCATAGCCTGTTTTACTTCTGGCTGTGATGCCTTGTTGTCGTGTGCGCCACCGGCTACCGAGCCATCGGCAGCAGATTGTTGACGAGGTGGCTGAACGAAGATTTGACCGCGCATGAGTGCTGACATTGTCTTTTCGTTTAGACGGTTGAGCATACCTTCAAAGAGGTGGAACGATTCGACTTTGTAAATTACAAGCGGGTCTTTTTGTTCGTATGACGCATTCTGAACTGACTGACGTAACTGGTCGAGCTCGCGGAGATGTTCTTTCCAGAGTTCGTCAATCGTTACGAGCAAAATTGTTTTATGCCATTCCTTGACAATCGATTTACACTCGGTGCGATATGCTTCGTTAATGTCGCAAACGATGTTAAAGATACGTTTACCGTCGGTGATGGGAACAGCAATTTTGCCTTGTGCACCACGATTTTCAACCCAGTCTTTGATAACGGGCATTGCAACGGCAGCAATCTGCTCTGAACGGCGTTCGCGCGCTTCGGTAACAGCCTGATGGATGCGCTCAATGCGGTCTTCGTTAGAGAGCGAAGCAAAAGTTGCTTCATCAAACGGCATTTCTATGGTGAAGATTTTCATCAACTCCATTGACAAATCGTCGTAGTCGGTCGGTTGGTCGTAGGTGTTGACAAGGTTTTCGATAACATCCCAAAGCATATTTTCAAGATCGATACCGACACGTTCGCCGATGAGCGCGTGATGACGGCGCGCATAGATATATGTACGCTGCTTGTTCATCACGTCATCATATTCGAGAAGACGTTTACGAATACCAAAGTTATTTTCTTCAACTCGTTTCTGAGCGTTTTCAATTGCACGGGTAACCATACCTGATTCAATCATTTCGCCCTCTTCAAGACCGAGACGGTCAATCATTTTCATTACGCGATCGGTAGCGAAAAGACGCATCAACTGGTCTTCAAACGAAACGTAGAATACTGATGAACCGGGGTCGCCTTGTCGTCCAGAACGTCCGCGCAACTGGCGGTCAACACGACGTGATTCGTGACGCTCCGTACCGATGATTGCAAGACCACCGATTTCTTTGCCTTTTTCCACTCCGGTATCTTTCATTGCTTTTACCTCAGCCGGTAACTTGATGTCGGTACCACGACCTGCCATGTTGGTGGCGATGGTAACGGCTCCGGGTAAACCTGCAAATGCAACGATTTCGGCTTCTTGTTGATGATATTTGGCATTCAAAACTTTATGGTCGATGTGTGCCATCTTAAGCATACGGCTCAAAAGTTCTGAAATTTCAACCGAAGTTGTACCGACAAGCACCGGACGCCCAATTTCGTGAAGTCGGACAATCTCGTCAATAACAGCTTTATATTTCTCGCGTTTGGTACGATATACACGGTCGTTCATATCGATGCGTGCAATAGGACGGTTGGTCGGAATTGTCACAACATCGAGTTTGTAAATATCCCAGAATTCGCCTGCTTCGGTTTCGGCCGTACCTGTCATACCGGCGAGCTTGTGATACATACGGAAGTAGTTCTGCAATGTTATGGTCGCGAATGTTTGGGTTGCAGCTTCAACTTTCACGCCTTCTTTTGCTTCGATAGCCTGGTGGAGACCGTCGGAATAACGGCGACCCTCCATGATACGACCTGTCTGCTCGTCAACAATCTTGATTTTGTTGTCATCGATGACATACTCAACATCTTTTTCAAAGAGCGTATATGCTTTAAGAAGCTGAGTGACAGTATGTACGCGCTCCGATTTGATAGCGTAGTTTTGCATTGCCTCGTCTTTTTTTGCTTGACGCTCGGCTTTGTCGGTGATTGTTTCGAGCTGAGAGAGTTCGGCTGCGATATCGGGGAGCACAAAGAATGTCGGGTCGTTGGCTTTACCGGTCAACTCATCAATACCTTTATCGGTAAGTTCAACCGAGCGGTTCTTTTCATCAATGATGAAGTAAAGAGGGTCGGTAACGACAGGCATTTCGCGGGCGTTGTCCTGAAGGTAATAGGCTTCTGTTTCGAGGAGCACATTTTTCATACCTTCCTGACTTAAGAATTTGATGAGTGCACTGTTCTTGGGAAGACCTTTGAAGGCACGGAAAAGAAGGAGCGCGCCCTCTTTACGGACATCTTTATCTTCTGAAGCGAGTTTTTCTTTTGCTTCAGCCAAAATCTGGGTTACAAGTCGACGCTGGGCATTGACAACTTTCTCAACGTTTGATTTATATTCATTGAAAAGCTGATCATCCCCTTTAGCTACCGGACCAGAAATGATAAGCGGAGTACGGGCATCATCGATGAGGACTGAATCGACCTCATCGACAATCGCATAGTAGTGTTTGCGCTGAACAAGGTCTTGGGGAGACATTGCCATGTTGTCACGCAGGTAGTCAAAACCAAACTCGTTGTTTGTACCGAAAGTGATGTCACAGTTGTAAGCGGCACGTCGTTCGGGTGTATTTGGCTGGTGCTTGTCGATACAGTCAACTGTCGCTCCATGGAACATATACAGCGGTCCCATCCACTCAGAGTCACGTTTTGACAAGTAGTCATTGACAGTTACGACGTGAACACCACGTTTTGAAAGCGATCGGAGGAAAACCGGGAGAGTTGCCACAAGTGTTTTACCCTCACCGGTAGCCATTTCGGCAATTTTGCCTTGATGTAGCACGATACCACCAATCAACTGCACATCGTAGTGAATCATATCCCATACAATTTCACTACCGCCGGCAAGCCAACGGTTTTTCCATATCGCCTTATCTCCGTCGATTGATACAAAATCTTTCCCTTGAGCAGCGAGCTCACGATCAAGGTCGGTAGCAGTGACTTCGATGGTTTCATTCTTGGCAAATCGGGCAGCTGTCTCGCGCATTGCCGCAAATACTTCGGGCAATACACGGTCAAGCTCTTTGTCAAGGGTTTCTATAATGTTTTTTTCGTGAGCATCAATTTTATCCCAAACCGGTTGACGCTGGTCAAAAGGAAGGTTTTCAACTTCCTCTTTTAAACTGGCTACGGCAGCTTCATCTTCGGCGTATGAGGCTGCTAATTCGGCACGAATATCGGTTATTTTTTGACGAAGTTCATCGTTAGAGAGTGTTTGCATTTCGGGACCGAGCTCATTGATTCGGTCTACAATCGGCTGAATTTCTTTGAGGTCGCGTTGCGATTTATTACCAAAGAGTTTACCTAAAAATCCTGTTATAGACATATTATATATGTTGTGGGTTGTTTTAATATCAAATTAATTAATAAGGGGCATGATGAGCGATTTTACAATCGTGAGTTAAGACGCAAAGGCGGAAGTAGTGCCGCATTGGGAGCGCGGATACGTAAAATCGATGTTATGGTCGGAGCAAGAGCTCTTGCATCAACCGGCGTTGATATTGTCGCCGCACCGGTATTCGGCGCAAGAATGAATGCCGGAGCAATTGGAGCGACAAAACGTTGTGCCATCGGGTAGGTTGTCGCATGAGGAACTGTGGTTCCGTCATCAATGACTTCCCAGCCCGGAATCACTGACACATAAATATCGCCTGCGGTCGAGATATTGACGTTGCGTCGCGGTACAGCGACAGTTTCGACTGCTTTACCGTTGATAATATCTTCAATTGAGAAAGCTTCGGCAACACCCTCCATTTGATTTAGTAACTCGGATGCCGAACTTCTGACTTTTTTTAAATCAAGTCCACGTTTTTTTATCAAATCATGGTTCAGATAAAACTTATTGTCATGAAAGCCTGTAACCCAGTCGCCGTTTCCGTGAAGTGCTGTGAGATATACGTTGAGAAGCGAGATTGCACGTCTTGGCGAAAATTCGCCAGATTGAACTGCCCAACGGTCTTCTTCCCGTCGAGTAGATGGGGTTGCCGGCGTACCAGCCAAAAACAATAATGTATTGTTCATGCCCGGTCCGTGTGTATCAATCGCTTTGAAAAGTGCAGCCAATTCACGGTCAAGTCTCATATAGCTGTCCATCAGTTCCATACGAGAATCAACATCTCTGCCATAGGTATAAGGCGAAAGCGTATAGGCAAGATTAATCATATCAAAGTTCTCGCCTTTGCCAAGGTTCATTGCGTTGATATAGTCAATTGCCATTGATGTCACTTCACGATTAACCATTGGCGACGCCATAAACCGGCGATAACGGTCATAGTCGTTTCTCACAAATGAGTGGCGGAACGGTGCTACACTTTTATAAGAAGGTAAATCGGGATATACTGAAACATTTTTCAGTGGTGTCCACGTTATTGTGTCAAGCTTGATTTCAAGCGGATTACGATGATTGCTGTTTAAAATTGGAGTAGGAACTTCTTTGTAAAATGTGGTGGTAGCCCATTTCCCTGTGATATCGTTAATCCAGAATGCACTGTTGGCAGCACTTCCCGACATCGCGAGTGCTTGACTTGATTGTGGCGCAATTGTATAGACATGACCGAGTCCACCGGTTGAAATCCTGATTTCGTCACCGATGGTTGACACTCTCATTGCTTTGGGCGACAGTGTTTCGGTCGTGAAGTTCCCTAAAGTTTTGCCGTCATTAAACGTTGACTTTGGGCGACGTGTTGTGCGGTCATAGATTGTTTTGGCATCTATACCGTTAATCGAAGGGGATGCTCCTGTATAAAGCACTGCCGAAGCTGCGGCGGGGTCAAGTGCCGAGCCAAAATCAAGGTCGGTAATTGTGATGCCTCTGTTCATCAGCCGGTTGAATCCGTCAGCGCCAAAATGACCTTTTAAAAGGTTGATTTGGTCAAGAGATAGTCCGTCAACAACGATTCCGACAACAAGCGTGGGGCGTTTTGTAGGTTGTTGAGCCGACAAACTCATTGTCACCATTGAGGCGACAAGTACACTTAAAAGTCCGGTATTTATCAGTTTTTTCTTAACAGACATATTTTGTTTTTATAAATGTAGTTGGCAGATCGTAGCAAGTCTATGATAATCAGCGGATAGAAAGCCTGATTTAGAGACTGTATGCCGATTGCCGCTATGATGCATAAAGCAATTAATGATGCAAAGTTAACTATTTGATATAATAATACCAAAGGAGTGAGGCGATTTATTCCCGTTCCTATAACAACAATCAATGCCAAAGGGTTTAACCATAGGTAGAGCCAATTGGGCGATGTCGCTTCATGAATTGAGACAAAAATCAAGAAGGTCAGAACCATACCTGCCAATGCAACAAGTAGATAGTAAATGCGGTCGAACCATCTTGAAAGATTTGTATGTCGATTTTCAACCACGGTTACAATAATTGAAACTGTAAATAAAAGCCAGCAGACAAATAGTGGTGTAAAATACCATGGCGTCGGATTTTCAGGTCCGCCATCAGTTTCGTGTAGTATCATAACAGGCTCGCTAAATCGGCTGTCGTTTCTGATAAGATCGGCGACCATTGCAGGGGCAAATGTGGCTTCGGCTGACGTAATTTTTTTATCAATTCCGGATCCGAGCGCAAGGTCAATCCCGAATTGATACCACGGATAGTTTCGGTGGAAATATGTCATCAGACTTCTGAACGTCTGACCGTCACTGAATTTATCAGGGAAACAGGTGACAAGAGAGTCTCCCGATGCCTGTTGTATTATCGCAAGCGGTCGTGTCGAGCAGTTGTCATAGACGTAATTATAGTGATAAACTCTATTTTCGGGTTTGAGATTATCGGTTGCAAGTGCAATAACTGCCTCGATTTGTTCGGGTATCAGTTTGACAGGAATTTCAATTATCCCGCGACCTTCATTTCGATATTGTTTAATGAAAAGGTCGGTCGGATAAGCTCCGGCTTGATAGTCGGTTTCCCCTTTTGTAAAGCGGTAAACAAAGTTTGGCGCATTAAAGTCAAACAATCCCCAGTTTATGATAAAGTCCCCGTATGACGGATGAATGATGCGGAGGGCGGCATGACCTTCCAATTCATAAATTTCAGAACCGGGAGTACATATCAAAAGTGAAATGCTCGAGTTTGGAACAGAATCGACAATATTAATCTCTGCTTTGACCGATATTGAAGCCAAAACTAATGAAAAAAATAGTATTGTGTGTTTAAAAATATTCATTTTTGTATTTTGCTCTGCAAAAATACGAAATTTTCCCATTTTTTTGTCTAAATTTGTGGAATATTAGCATTTGAATCATGATTGTATTATACAGAATTTATCAAATTTGTTTTGCTCTGCCGGTTTTGATTGTATTGACAATTATCACGGCTTTGGTTACAGCTATCGGCTCGATTTTGATTGATGGTCATTGGTGGGGATACTATCCCGCTCATTATTGGGCTAAAATGTGGTGTATTCTCATGTTTGTCCGAGTAAAAGTGACCGGTCGGGAAAATATTTCCAAGGGAAAGTCTTATGTCTTTATCGCAAACCACCAGGGTGCTTATGATATTTTCTCGGTATATGGTTATTTAAATCATAATTTCAAATGGATGATGAAGGTCGAATTAAGACGCATGCCTTTTGTCGGCTTCGCTTGTGAAAAAGCAGGACATATTTTTGTCGACAGTTCATCTTCAGCTGCTCTTCTTCATACGCTCCACGGTGCTGAAAGCCGATTGAAAGAGGGTGATTCGCTTGTCGTTTTCCCCGAAGGTTCCCGCACGTTTACCGGTAAAATGGGACGCTTCAAACGTGGTGCCTATCAGCTTGCCCGTGAGTTCGGATTGCAACTTGTACCGGTTACGATTGACGGTGCGTTCCAGGTTTTGCCGCGTACAAAACTTCTACCCCGATATGGCACAATCAAACTGACGATACATAAACCGGTCGATCCTCCACTGCCTGACCAGGATCTCCAGCCGGTCATAAAAGAGACATTCGCAATCATTGAGTCGGGTTTGCCTCAATGTTTTCGCTCCTGAAACGTTTTTAGTTTAAAAAGACATTGAATGGAAGCACTCGTTATTCGAAATACAGGAAGTTGGTATGTGGCTCTTGATCGGGCTACAGGTAAAGAAATCAACTGCAAGATAAAAGGGAATTTCCGTCTTAAGGGTATTCGTACAACGAACCCCGTTGCGGTTGGTGATGTCGTAGATGTGACAGTCAACAGTGACGGGACCGGATTCATTACTACGATTCATCCTCGCCGAAACTATATAATTCGTCGCGCAAGCAACCTGTCAAAGGAATCTCATATCCTTGCTACAAATCTAGATTATGCTGTTCTCGTAGCTACGCTTGCCCACCCGACAACGTCAACAACCTTTATTGACCGATTTCTTGCTACAGCCGAAGCTTATCGTGTTGAAGCAATATTGGTTATCAATAAAATTGATATGTTGGCCGAACCTGATGACAAGGAATTGCTTGATGCCGTATGCTATCTCTATCGCTCGATTGGCTACAAGGTGATTACACTTTCGGCAAAAACGGGTGAGGGCGTTGCAAAATTAAAAGACACTATCCAAGGTAAAATAACGCTGTTTTCTGGAAATTCAGGTGTCGGAAAATCATCGCTTATCAATGCGTTAATCCCCGGACTTGACCTCAAAACTGCTGAAATTTCAGATATTCACGACACCGGTATGCACACCACAACGTTCTCAGAAATGTTCCGTTTACCGGGCGAGAAAGGAGGTTGGATAATTGACACTCCGGGAGTGCGCGGTTTCGGAACAATCGAAATGACGCGTCAGGAAGTATCTCATTATTTCCCTGAGATCTTTGAGACCGGACATGACTGCCGATATAGCGACTGTACACACACCGGCGAACCCGGTTGTGCTGTTCAAAAGGCTCTTGAAGAGAATTTGATTGCCCAATCACGATTTAATTCCTATCTGAGTATCCTTGACGATATTGACCCCGATAAGTATCGTAAAGGCTATTGACAATTATTATTTTAATTATAATTTCCCTCATAAAACGATTTTTACTATCTTTGCAGCCGAAAAATCAGTTATTATAATATGGTCTTTGGTAAAAAAAAGATATATGGCTTAATTGGTTATCCTTTAGGTCATTCGTTCTCTAAAAACTATTTTAATACAAAGTTTGAAGGGGAGGGGATTGATGCGTCTTACGTTAATTTTGAAATTGATTCGGTCGATAAACTGCGTGATATTCTGAAAAAATATCCCAATTTGTCGGGCTTGAATGTGACTATCCCTTATAAAGAAAAGGTGATGCCGTTGCTTGACGACATCGACCCCGTGGCTGCCAAAATCGGGGCGGTTAATGTTATCAAAATCACTCCTGAAAAATCCGGAAGAAAACGTCTGGTCGGTTATAACAGCGATATTGTCGGATTTTCAGATTCGATAGCTCCTTTGCTCGGTGAATGTCACAAAGAAGCTTTGATTCTTGGAACCGGAGGAGCCTCAAAAGCTATTTATACCGGACTTGTTAACCTCGGACTGAAACCGACTTACGTTTCAAGAACCGCACGAGAAGGTGTAATTACCTACGCCGATTTGACTCCCGAAGTTATGGAACGTAACAAGGTGATTGTCAATACGACTCCGGTCGGGATGTACCCCCACGTTGATGAGGCTCCCGATATACCATACGACTTGATTACTCCCGATCACATCTGCTACGACCTCATTTATAATCCTGATACGACAGAATTTATGCGCCGTTCGGCTTTGAATGGTGCGAAGACTGTCAACGGCTTGGAAATGCTTTTGCTTCAGGCCTTTGAATCGTGGAATATTTGGCATAAATAAATCAATCAAAATCTTAAATATAATGTCTAATTCAGTTCCTAAACAAAATTTTATTGGTGCATTCCCCAGTAAGATTGTTTATATCGTTGCGATATTTGTTATGTTGATGCCATGGGATAAAATCGGGTTGTCATCATTGGCTATCAGCCCGGCGCTCGCACTTTTTGCCGGTCTTATTTTCGCATTCTTTTTTACAATACCAAATGCGTCATTTAATAAAAAAGCATCAAAAAAACTTCTTCAAATTTCAGTTGTCGGTCTAGGCTTCGGTATGAATGTTACCGAATCACTCCGTTCGGGTGCTGAAGGTATGGCTTTCACAATCGTTTCAGTTATAAGCGTGATGGTCTTCGGTGTGTTAATCGGCTACTGGATGCATCTCGACCGCAAAACTTCATACCTTATTTCATCGGGTACTGCAATTTGCGGTGGTAGTGCTATCGCGGCAGTTGGTCCCGTGTTGAAGGCAAATGAAAATGAAATGGCTGTTTCGCTTGGCGTTATTTTCATCCTTAACGCTATCGCATTGTTCATTTTCCCGCCAATCGGTCACTATTTTGATATGTCTCAAAATCAGTTCGGAACTTGGGCGGCTATTGCAATCCACGATACATCATCGGTAGTCGGTGCGGGTGACGCATACGGTACGGAGGCTTGCCAGATTGCCACACTTATCAAATGTACTCGTGCACTTTGGATTATCCCCCTCGCATTCGTGACAATGTTTATTTTTCGCGAGAAATCAAGCAAGATTTCAATTCCATGGTTCATCTTCTTCTTTGTTCTCGCAATGATTGTGAACACTTACTGTGGACTTCCGTCAATCCTTTCAGAAACAATTGTTTACATTGCTAAGAAACTGTTGATTGTCACCTTGTTCTTTATCGGTGCAAGTCTTTCAATCGGTATGATTAAACAGGTTGGTGTGAAGCCGTTGATTCTTGCAATCCTCCTTTGGATAATCATCGGTGTATCAAGCCTTGTTGTCGTACTGAACACAGTTCAATAACCTTATAAATCTGACGGTTTTGAAACCGCCGTTCTCCTTCGTTCCCCTGTTGCCCGTGTTTGTCGTGCTGGCGGCAGGGGTTCTGCTTGCCTTGTTGCCATTCGGAATTTATATAGGATGTGCTATTTTATTAATAGCCGGCATATTGTTTCTGTTTCGTCAGACTGTTTTATCGACCCTCGCATTGACAATGGCTCTCGGTTGGACGGTAATGTTTATCTCCTTGCCACGCTATGTTGATGAGATTGTTTCGACAAGTTCCACTCGACAATTTCGTATTGTCGCAACGGTTAACAATTTGGTTGAAACTCAGTCGGGACGACGGCTCAATATAACTGTTGACAAACTCGCCACCGATACGGCTAACTCGCTTGAATCAATCCGTCGGTTTGACATGATTCTTTATGTTAGTTCGCTTTTTCCTGAAATTACCCCCGGCGACATAATCAGCTGCAAGTCTTTGTTTTTTGATCGCAATCGCCCCGCCGACTTACCAGATACCGAAGATTTATTTCGTGAAATAACGCGACCTGCTGCTTTTTCTGATGAAGCCGATATAACCGTTATCGGGCAATCTCGCTCGTTGAGATTTCGTCTTCTTGGTGTCAGAGATTGGTTGGTTGACCGACTTTATACAGGCTCGTTGTCTCCGTCAACATCTGATCTTCTCGCTGCCGTTTTGCTTGGTGACAGCGCAATGATCGATACATCGCGCCGAGAATCGTTCTCGGCATCGGGTTTAGCTCATTTGCTCGCATTGAGTGGAGCCCACGTTGCGGTCATTGTGATGATTCTCAGTGTTATAATTCTTCCATTGAGATTGTTAAGGCGAGGCGCTACATCATATTTTGTGCTGATAATTCTTTTATGGATTTATGCGCTGATGACCGGCTTTTCAGTGTCGGTAGTTCGTGCCGTGATTATGGCAACATTTGTTGCCGGAGCCTACATTCTGAATCGCAGGCAGTCATCGCTTAATTCGCTATTTGCGGCAGCCATTCTGATACTAATTTTCAATCCGTCGGCACTCTTTGAGATCAGTTTTCAATTGTCGTTCCTTGCAGTTGCCTCAATATTGTTGCTGCTCCACGGTTTTATGTCGTTCACGGGACGAAACCATATCGTTACCGTTATAATAAAATATGTAGGTCTGCCTGTATCGGCAATGGCTGGAACGTGGGCATTGTCAATTTATTATTTCGGAACGTTTCCGTTGCTTTTCCTTGTATCGTCTATTCCTGCATCATTGATTATGACAGTGATGTTGATGCTTGGTTCGGCATATCTGTTTCTTATGGTGTTGGGAGTAAATTTCACGCTGTTGGCGTGGCTTTTGAATCTATTAGACCGACTGTTAACGTGGATTATCGACATAACCACTGTACCATCATGGAGTGTAGTTGACAATATATATTTACCTCCTGTCGCTGTCTTTCTATTTCTACTTGTCCCCATCGCACTTGCCGGATTCTTTTGGCGCCGCCGATTGGTTTGGGCAATCGCAACGATTGCATTGATTTTGTCAGGCATTGCGGTAACTCGTTTATCTACAATTCCAACCGGCTTAGAACTCTACATTACGTCCGAGAAAAATCAGACCAATATCATCACTCGCCACGACAATCAAATTCAACTGCTAACGACTGCTCGTCCCAATCAATTACCCTCGCTCGTCAAAGAGTGTTCGAGAAAATATAAAAAGTATATGAGTCGTCGCCGATGTTCCCAACTTGTCGGAGGTTCCATAAATACTTCACACTCAATCCTGCGCTGGAACGACATCTCAATAGCAATCGTCACCGACAATCTCCCATCCTCCGTAACTGCAACAAACGTCGATTACATTCTTGTGTGCCGAGGTTTCCGTGGCGACATTCTCTCCCTTGTCGAAGAACTTTCACCCAACGCCACCGTCATCCTCAGCAACGACCTCAATCGCCGCCGTCACGACCGCTACCTCCAAGAACTAACAGTAGCATCCGTCCCCGTCCACTCAATCCGTTGCGATGGGAGTTTCACGTTGACTACGCAAATGAATATTTGAAATAAGTAGAGCAAATGCTTTGTCGGTTGGCAAATTATACCTAAATTTGCGGTGCAATATCCATTTTGGATGTTGTATCTATACATATTAGCTCAATCGCTATCTGAATCACCACCTCGGAATAAGAACGAGCTAAGATAATCAATGTTGAGAACGTGCCATACGGTGCGGACTTTCTCATAATTGATTATGGCTTGTGGTGAGCCAAGATAGCGTATGACGAAAGTCTGCGCTTTTGTTTTATATACATTTGTGCATACTGAGTCAAAATGATATTTGGCAATATTGCACAAAACGATATAACACTACCAGCAAATGAAAAAATCTTCGTTATTGGCTTTGATAGGTGTAGGGTTAATGATACTAATTAACCTCTATTATCTTTTGACCAATCATTTTGCTCTTTATGAGTATTTTTATGCGATAAGTACTGTCGCTAATTTCATAAATATTGTGGCTTGGGTACTTATCGGCCAATTCTTTTTTAAACTTTACAATAAAACTAAATAATATGGAAGAAGAAAAAATTAACGAACTTTTTGAAGTTGAGGATAAGAATTCAAACGAAACCATTATAAAAAATATGGTTAATAATATAGAATCAGATGCTGCGAGTAAGGGATTAATAAAAGCATCCAATATAAGTCGTTTCTTTATGGGGCTTGGAATTGCGATTATTGTTATTGGAGTTTTTGTTTTCATTGTTAGTCTTGATAGCTATGGGTCTAAATCAGAGATATTTGCTATTACAGGTATATCTTGCGTTTTTTACGGTGTTTTGAATGTTATATTTTTTTATATTATATCAAAAATACTAATTGGATTATCTGTAATGACAAAGGCTTCGGAGACTTATCTAAAAGATAAATCGTAAATATCTTAAAAGTAGAAATGCTTTTTAAGGTAAAAAGATAGTCACTATTCGACAAAACATTTCCAATAGAAAAAGCGGGTCCCAGATTTTATAATTCCGGGACCTGCTTTATTAGTTAGAATTGTTTTATTATAATGGTGTGTAGTGATGTAAGAACTTTTTCAAAGTTTATTTTCGCGTTCAGTGACTTCAGCATCTGTCATGGTGTAGCCACCGAGGCTGCCTTCCTTAGCCTGAATGCAGATATAGACCATTGGTTCGGCTGAGGTGCATTTGAGATTGCGGTCGCAGTTGGTTGAAACTTTAATGACAGAACCTTCTGCAATGTCAAACACGTCATCGTTTACCTGGAATTTTCCGGCACCTGAGAGAATAATGTAGTTTTCTTCATTATCCTTGTGGCTGTGGAAGAAAGGAACAGCAGCACCGGTTGGTAATGAACCGAAAGAGATTTCGCATGAAGTTGCACCGGTTGCATCTTTTACAAACTGTTTGCCCTCAAAACCTTTGAGAGAACCTACTGATACATGGCTGAATTTTTCGCCTGAATTAAGAACTTTTACTTCGCTCATAGCTATATATTTTAAAAATTATGTTTAACTTTGCGGCAGAAAGCCACTTTCATTTTGATAGTGCAAATTTAAAATCTATTTTCCAAATAAACAACACGTTACCGGTCAGATAGTCACTTACTTTGAGGTAACCATTCTTGAAAATGAGCCGATTACAGCTAAAAGAAAATTTAAAAAAATATACAGGCATCGATTCATGCCCGATTCGCAACGTCATCTCCCGATTTTCGGGAAAATGGTCAATGCTAATTCTCTGCGTTCTCGCCGAGAATCCCGCCACCCGTTTCAATGAAATCGGCAAAGCAATTCCCGACCTCTCACCCAAAGTCCTTACGGAAACACTCAAAAATCTTGAGCGCGACGGACTCATCTCACGTCACCTATATGCTGAAATCCCGCCTCGCGTAGAGTATTCCCTTACTCCACTCGGCAAAACCCTCATCCCACACCTCGAAAATCTCATTGGTTGGGCAATTGACAACTTCGATGCAATAAAAGCGGAATAGTACCATAAATAAGTTTAAAAAAATGACAAACCGAGCTGACAAGTATAATCTGCATCGCTTTATCGAAGCCCAGGATGTCGTTTATCCAATCGTCCTTAAAGAATTGGTCGAAGGACGTAAACGCTCTCATTGGATGTGGTATATATTCCCACAACTTAAGGGGTTGGGATATTCATATAACTCAGAGTTCTATGGAATTTCGAGCTTGGAAGAAGCAACAGCCTATCTTTCTGACCCGATTTTGGACCAACGCTTAAGAGAAACCACAACCATATTACAAAATATCTCCGGCAATGACATAATCTCAATTTTAGGACCCATTGATGCCCTGAAATTACATTCATCAATGACCCTATTTGATAAAGCCTCTCCCAATGACATCTTCGACCAACTCCTAGCCAAATATTTCAACGGCAAACGCGATGAAAACACCCTGAAATTATTAGAAGAAAAATTAAAGTGACTACTGAATAGTTAGTGTTTTACTTAGTCTCTACATAGTTTTGAGCAATGATTCCCAGCCCAATGATAGACAATGAGAGTCAGGTGCTCTAAAAATAAAAAAGCCAATCAGATTGTTGCTGACAGGCTTGTTAGTGGTCCCACTTGGGCTTGAACCAAGGACTCCCTGCACAATGATAGACAATGTGAGTCAGGTGCTCTAAAAATAAACAAGCCAATCAGATTGTTACTGACAGGCTTGTTTTGTGGTCCCACTTGGGCTTGAACCAAGGACTCCCTGATTATGAGTCAGGTGCTCTGACCAACTGAGCTATAGGACCGGGAAAAATTTTCCGAGTGCAAAGGTAGTGCTTTATTTGGTAAGTTGCAAATATTTTGGATTAAAATATTGTTGGACCCCGGGACTGCTATTTTTTTCGACCGGCAACATATAGCTTTACGATATCCTCATATTTATAGGGAGTGTAAAGGGACCCGAGACGAAATCCCGAAGATCTGGAATAAAGTTGTGACTTATCAGAAAGTAGTTCGACAAGTTCTTCATCATCAGAAAAAAATACAGAAAGCCATTTCCTTGTTTTACTACTGCTGAAAATTGAGAATGGAACATGTACAAACGCTCCATCCTGCTTCTGAAAAAAGAACGGACTGCTAAGTGTAGTTGAAAAATATATTTTGTCGTTTATCTGTTTTATTTCGGAAAAGCAAGACCATAAGTTGACAAATTCGCCAGTATTTTGAAGTGCGAACCATTGACGGGAGGGCTCTCTTTTTTTACTGTTGTGCCCACGATTCAGATTATATTCACCTGTTTCAATATCGAATGACCCATAGGTGTGCCAACAGATAATCTGTTTATTATCAGGATATTTAGAGTGCCAGAAAATAATATGTCCAATTGAGTCTGCGTTTATTTTTTGTTTTTCTCCATCAATTTTTAGAGCCACTTCCTTATCCCAAGATTTGGGTAGGTTTATCTCAACATTTTCTATTACCGTTCCATTTTTCATTACGACACTGGATAGCACATTATTTTTTGCAGCACAAATTGTAACAGAAAAAACAAGCAGTAATAACAATTTAATTCTCATAAACTTTGGCATAAATTAATGGTTATAGATTATACCACAAATTTATGGAGAATAAACGAGAGTAGGTGTGACAAATGTCACATTTTACCAAATAATTTTTATATTAGATTTTTTTCATCAACAACTACTAAAATCTTCGACCCGGTCCGCTGTGACGACCCGGACCACCGGGACCCATTCGGCGGTCTTGGGGTTGATTACCTTTACCAAATGTATTAAACTTATAGGTGAAAGTAAACATGAAGTAACGCGACAGAGTGTTGTATTCAGTATCTTCGGTATATCGGTAGTTGTATGTACGCGATGTGTTGTTTTGTTGGCGTAATAGGTCGTAAGCCTTAACCGATATTGTCGCAGATTTTCCGCGGAGGAACTGGTAGGCGATTGTTGCATTCCACATCCATGATTTTGTATTGAACCCGGTTGAATAACCGCTTGATTGGGTATAGTTGAGGTCGGTTGACAATACGATGTTCCACGGCGTGTAATATGTTCCGTCAAATCTACCTCCATAGTTATGAACCATCTGATTGTTTGTCGCAACAGTGTTGGCTGATGTCTGCAAGCGATAGAACGGACGTATTTCAAATTCGAGGTTGTCGGGGCGGAATGCTATTCCAAACGATTCGTTCCACATAACCGAGCGTGAACGGTTGCGCATCGCATTTGTGAAACCGATTTGTTGATTAAAGTTTAGGAACATCATGTTGCTGAATGTCCATGTGCGACGTTTGAACGGTAATGAAATCATATTCATCAAGCGGGCGCTCCAAACACCGTTGACGTTTTCATATGTAGTTATTTGTCCCGAAGTTTCGGCATCGGTAATTGTATTTGATACAATCGAATTTTGTGTCGCTGACATGTTAACCATCAACATGATAGATCTTTGAGCTTCCATGTTGAAGTCTTGGAATCGGAATTCGACATTATGTGTAAAGGTTGGGGCGAGGTTGGGGTTGCCGATTACAACACGCAGGGGGTCGGAGTAATCGGGCACCGGTTGCAACTGGGTCATTGACGGTTGAGAGCTACGTCCGCGATAGTTAACCATCATTGAGCGCGATTTTGACATCTTATAGCGGAAACGAGTGTAGGGTGCATAGTTCCATACCCATCGTTCGGGAATCGTTCGACGGTCGTCAAGAACATTGAGGCTCTTCGACATTGAGGGTACAAATGCCAATCCGGCATCAAGATAGAAGTCTTTTGATACTTTTTTATATCCGACACTAATGTTTTGTGTGAAGTAATTGTTGCGGAACTCGTTGCTTAATGAATCGTTGAATATGAGATAATTGGAGTCGATTATCGGATTCATCGGGTCAGCATAGTCAATGGGATGATCATAGACCTTTTTATCAGAGTTGTTCCATCGGTAGTTCATTCGATAGGTAAATGTCAGGAAGTTACCTTTTTTTACATTACCGAGCGGTTCAGTCCAAGTTACGCGGGCGTTAACCGAATTTGACCATGTATGGCTGTCAAGATATTGATCCCAGAGTGATATGGAGTCGAGACGGAAAAAGCGGTTCCATGAATATGTATTCTCATCTTCACGAGTATTTGACAGTTGATAGTTTGCCTGAATCGAGAATGAACGACCACGATGTCGTTTGAAATTATGACTGTAGATAAGGTTACCTCCAAATTCATACGATTTTCCGTGCGATTCTGAATTGTTGATAGAGCGTGTTACCGAATCACGTAGTGCGTTACCTGCACGATTCAACGACTCGCCAAGACTTTCTGAATCGTTTACGTTATAGCTGAATCGCGGACGGAAGTCAAAAGTGTTGAATGAGTCGGGTTTCCATTCAATTCTGAAGTCGGTATTGAAGTTATGTCCCTTGTCATAGGCCTGAGTGAGAGACGATTCAGTCGGGAATGAATCGTTGAAGAGATATTCACGTTCACGGCGGGTATAATTATCGCGACTTGAATGAGCATATCTCACATTACCCCCGACACGGAAAATTTCTTTATTCCCGACATTGAAGTTGACACCAAAAGTTTGAGATGTGTTTATACCACGATTACCGCCAAATCGACGGAAGCGGTTACCGTTACCATCGGTAAATCCCATATCGTTGGTATTGTTGGCACCTCCGAGAAATGTAATTTGATTGTCATTCCAGAAACGGTTGATGTTAAATCCAACCTGATAACGGGAATCAGTGCCATAACCGCCTTCAACTGTTCCAAACCATCCGTTTTTCATTCCTTTTTTGACTGTCAGATTTATGACGGTTTCATCCTCGCCATCGTCCACACCGGTCAAACGTGCAAGATCGCTCTTACGGTCAACCACCTGTAGTTTGTCAATCATGTTGACAGGGAGATTTTTTGACGCAACTTTTGGGTCATCGCTAAAAAATTCTTTACCGTCGACAAGTATTTTTTTTACCTCTTTACCGTTAGATGTGATTTTTCCATCAGAATCGACTTCAACGCCCGGTAATCTTTTCAAAAGATCTTCAATTACAGCATTAGGTTGGGTTTTGTAAGAATCGGCATTAAATTCAATAGTGTCCTCTTTTACGGTAATCGGAGTCTTTACAGCTGTCACGACAGCTTCTTTTAAAGTTATAGAAGATTCTTCGAGTATGATTTCGCCGACTTTAACTGACGCATTTTTTATCTCAACATTAGCAAATTTGCGTTTATATCCTACATAAGTATATTCGACGATGTATTTTCCTGAACGGAGTCCGGCAATTGAAAACACCCCATCCATATTTGCAGCGCCACCTTTAACGTAGGTGCTGTCTTTTGCCGACAGAACTCGTACTCCGGCTTCAGGTAGAGGTTCTTTGGTTTGGTCAACGATTGATCCCGATATATTATAGGCTTGTATTGTTGCTGCACAGAGTAATTGAAGGATGAATAGGAGTAATACTCGACGTATCATTTGAATAAATAATGGATTGATAATGTGTGATGATTGTTGTAGAGAATGTGCTACTCTGCTAAGACCTCAAAAGTCGTGAAAAGTAAAATAATCAACCGTCAAAAAGTGTTAATGACGGTTGATTAATATTTTTTATTCACTTTTATGCTCGTGAACTGTTACCTTGATGAGCTCAAGTCGTGTTTCGGTTTTCTTCATAACCTCAAAAGTGAGGTCGCCCAAAACTATTTCTTCTCCTTGCTCGGGGATAGAGCCGAGAGAATGAAGGATATATCCGGCAAGAGTTTGATAATCATCATCTTCGGGTATGTCAACAGGGTATGTCTCGTTAAGATATTCAATTTCGATTCGCCCTGAGAATTCATAGGTATTTGGACCGATTTGACGTTGAATTATACGCGCATGGTCGTGCTCGTCCTGAATATCCCCAAATATTTCTTCAACAAGGTCTTCGAGCGTGACCATACCGGCTGTTCCGCCAAACTCATCAACAATAATGGCGATTGATCTTTTCTCGGCAAGCAGACGCTTCATCATTTTGTTGGCTTTGAGCGTCTCAGGAGCATAAATTACCTCCTTGATATTGTCTTTCCATGATTTGTCACGGTGGAAAAGTTCCGAAACATGGATATATCCCAAAATATTGTCGATATCCTCTTTATATACAATGATTTTTGAACGCCCTGATTTGGTGAATAAGTCGCTGAGTTGCTGCTCTGTAGTGTTATCAACATCAACGGCGACGATTTCGTTGCGCGGAATCATACAATCACGAAGGTGTATTTGTGAAAAATCGAGGGCATTGTGGAATATCTTAACCTCATTTTCTATCTCTTCAGACGAGTTACCGTTGTGATCAATTGATCGTTCAAGGTATTGGTTGAGATCGCCTACCGACAGATAACCAAGTGAACTCTCAGTGTCTTTGATGCCGAAAATTTTCATCAACGTTTTTGATATCCATGTTGTAAACATTGAAATCGGGTACAGAATAACGTAAATGGCAAATATCGGAATCGAGAAAAATTTCAGCGACGTATTGGGGTTGATGCTGAAAATCGTTTTGGGTATAAACTCGCCTGAAATGAGGATTACACCGGTCGAAATCAGCGATGAAAAAATAAGTATCAAGGCTTCGTTTGAAACGCATGACTGAAGCCAATTATCAATAACTTCAGCAGCTTTCTGACCGTACACAACAAGCGCGATGTTATTACCAACAAGAATAGTAGAGATGAAAAACGACGGATTGTTGTAGAATACATTAAGTATACGTGAAACCGTACCGCCACGTTTTATGTCAAGCTCTACCCTGACGCGGTCGCCGGTCACAAACGCCATTTCAACACCCGAGAATATGGCTGAAAAAATCAGTGTTACAATTATTAATAAATACTTAGCTAATAAATCGTCGGTCATTTTTTTACTTCTGATTGAATTGTATCACTCTGTATTGTAGTGGAATCTGTAATTTCACTTTCAGTTTTGTGCTCTGGCACGGGGAAAATGCCTGACGGACGGTTGACTGTGTAATTTGTCATCTGTTCATTTGAAGTGAAACCATACCCCTCAATTATACGGTTTGAACGTTCGATATGAATGAACGAATCAGAGTAAACCGAGTGTTTGCCCTGATCCCAAAATATCTGCTGGGTTAAAAATTTGTCACCGGCTGTATTGCGCATTCTCACGTTTCCATCAAGACGCCAAACTTTTTTCTGACTAAAATAGACTGCTGAGTCACAGGTTATTGTCGCATCAACCTTCATATTGTTGTCATACTTCTCCATATCGAGACCTTCGGGAAACTTCCACTGAGGATCGCGCACGTTGTCAAACATAAGCCAAAGAGGGGCAATGATGTGATAGCGTGTATATCCCGAGTCTGATATGAGGGTCGATACATCGCGGGTTAGCATAGTCGGCATTTTGTCGACATTTTCGAGAATTATCATTCCCGGCTTAACTTTTTCACGGCATGAGGTTGTCATGGCAGCCATCATTATGATTACTACTGTTAACGGCAAAACCATCATTGCCTTTGACCGCGAACACATCCGTGTCTCACTCATTTCTATTGATTAGCGCAGGCGGTTCTGCCAGAACCAAAGTTCGTTAAAATTAATTCCGAGTGTGATGTATAGGTAATTTTCTTTAACCAGCGGATTGGGGTATGCCTGGCGACGGCAATATTCCAAGCCAAGGTTTACAAGACATTTTGAAGCCGGAGCGGGAAGCCCGAAGCCGAGTGTAATACCTTGTTTCTTAACGTTGTTAGTCCCGACTTTGATATAATCGCGATCGTGATATATACCAAGGCGGTAACGCACACGCTGAATCCAGTTGCCACGGAAGTTGGGGATATATTCAGCTCCGACGGCAATTTTCCAACGGTCGTCAAAGCGTGAACCTTCAAAGCCTTCAAGCGGAGTGAATTTCACATCTTTCCACGGTTGATAGGTATAATCGGCTTCAATCGAAAGTCGGTTGTCGATGTTGAAACTAAGACCGGCTCCAATGGTATGGGGCATTGTGTAGTTCTTTTGAAGTTTCATCACCTGAGTGGTGTCAGGTGTAGATGCTTCGGTATTGATATCATATTTTATTCCATAGGTCTTGCCTCGGAGATCTTTCCCGGGAGCAAAAGTCGCCCCAAGTACAAATCGTTTGTCACGGGCAATTTTGAGGTTATATTGCAATCCGAGCGACAGATAATAGTCACGAACTTCAACTACTCGTTCAAAAATTGCTGATGAGCCGTTGTCAGCAATAGTATAGTTGTCGTTACGTGTTGTGCCGAAAAGATAACCTACGTTTGCACCGATTGAAAGTCCGGGAATGTATGGACGAATTGCGATACCTCCATAAAGAAGATTGATACCGCCTTCACCTTGATATGAATATGCACCGTTGGTTATTTTATCACCAAAAGAATATCCGGTTGTTGAGTATGGTACAAGACCGATTGATGCGCCTAAAATTTTTCCAACAGGAAATTGAAGGGTGATATAATCAAGACCGCCGCCCCAGTCGCTTGCTTTGTTCGAGCCATCCTTGCCTGTGAAGTATGTAAGATTAACACCCATATCAAACAGGAAGGTCAATGAGTCGATGGCTGCGTATGATGCCGGGTTCATCGCATTGATTTGACGTCCCGACTGCATTGCATATCCCACGCCACCCATTTGTCGTTGGGCTGATGTTGATTGATCGCGAAGATTTCCGTACCCAAATCGCGAGTAAGGTGACAGAATATCCTGGGCTGAAAGTTGGAAAGCCGAGATAGCCAAAATGAGAGCTACGGCAGCAAATAGTTTATTTTGTTTCATTATACATTAATATGCTGTTAAGTCCGATAGAAACAAGGCAAGGTTTTACGATTGCTTTAATGGGGAGAAGTTCAGCGATTTCACTGCCCCATCCGCCTGTGATAATCAAACGTGTTCCCTCGGGAAGTTTTGAGTGATAATACATAATTTCGGCTACAATGCCATTTATTGCTCCGGCTCTCATTGCAGTTTCGGTCGAGTTCCCGAATAGAGGAGTCTCGCCTGCGCTGTCAATAATTGGAAGTCGGGCAGTGAACTGGTGAAGTGCTTTAAGCCTCATGCCTACCCCCGGTGCGATATTCCCACCAATAAACTCTCCTTGTTCTGTCACAACATCATAGGTTGCGGCGGTACCAATGTCAACTATAAGCATGTTCTTACCCGGACAAAGGGCTACCGCACCGGCAACTGCCGCGATTCGGTCAACACCGAGTGTGTCGGGTGTGCCATAGCCAATCGAAATCGGTATAGGCGTTGAATTTGACAGCCAAATAACATTATCATTACCAAAGGTGTCAACAAGTATTTGACGGAGAGGATGATTAGGCTCGGCAACCGAACATCCTATAGCTTTTTTCGGTGCATATCGCTCAACGATAGCTTGGGCATCGGTATGCGAAAATTCTTGGAAGGTATGGCGCCAAACGGCACGTTTACCCTCCCAGATTACAGCCTTGATAGCCGTGTTACCGCAATCTATAGTCAAGTTGTTATGCATTTCGGGGACAAATTTACTAATTCCTATTAAAATAAAAGGGGCAACTGACGTTCTAAATTTATTTCTTGTGAAAATTTAACAATATTTCGGTTATGAACGACATTTTCAGCCACTTTCACAAATAAAAAAGCCCTCGCATCACGGCGAAGGCTTATTGGCGCTTCAGGATGGGCTTGAACCAACGACCCCCTGATTAACAGTCAGGTGCTCT
>CAMWIM010000013.1 GCA_947174335.1 uncultured Porphyromonadaceae bacterium
TTTGGGTTAATGATACCGGAGCATTTTGTGTTGGCACAATGTTTGGTCGCCGACGTTTGTTTGAACGAATCAGTCCTAAAAAATCATGGGAAGGTTTCTGGGGCGGCTTGGCATTCTGCATCGCTTTTGCCGTACTTTTTGCCCTTGTATTTGACAATTTCTTCTACAATTTCCCCGTAAATATGTTTATCGGGTTTGCAATTGTAGTTTCAGTGTTCGCTACATTTGGCGACCTCTTTGAATCGCTTCTCAAACGCACTGCCGGTGTTAAAGATTCAGGAAAAATCATGCCGGGACACGGAGGGATTCTTGACCGAATTGATTCACTCCTGATGGTTGGACCGATTTGCTACTGTTTTCTGCTGATTGCAAAATCATTTTTAAACTAATCTGAAGTTAAAAAATAACATTATATAAAATGTCATCACAACAACGCTACGATCTCAGAGGTGTCTCAGCTTCAAAAGAAGATGTTCACAACGCCATCAAAAACATTGACAAAGGTCTTTATCCCCATGCCTTTTGCAAAATCATACCTGATATTTTAGGCGGTGACCCTGAATGGTGTAACATCATGCACGCCGACGGTGCCGGGACTAAATCATCGCTCGCCTACGCTTATTGGCGTGAGACAGGCGATATGAGCGTTTGGAAAGGTATCGCTCAAGACGCTTTGATAATGAACATAGATGACCTTCTCTGTGTCGGAGCAACTGATAACATTTTACTATCATCGACTATCGGTCGTAACAAAATGCTGATTCCGGGCGAAGTTATCGCCGCTATCATCAATGGAACAGAGGAACTTCTTGCCGAACTTCGCGCTGAAGGCGTAAACATCTACTCAACCGGTGGCGAGACTGCCGATGTCGGTGATCTTGTCCGCACAATTATTGTTGACTCGACGGTTACTTGTCGTATGAAACGTGCCGATGTCATCGACAACGCCAATATAAAAGCCGGAGATGTTATCGTCGGACTATCTTCTTCGGGTCAAGCGACATACGAGAAAAGCTACAACGGAGGTATGGGCTCAAATGGTCTTACATCGGCTCGTCACGATGTTTTCTGCAAAGAGATTGCTAAAAAATACCCTGAAACTTTTGATGCAGCAGTTCCTGACGAACTCACATACTCAGGTTCAGTCAGATTAACCGACAGTGTTGAAGATTCACCAATTGATGCCGGTAAACTTGTTCTTTCACCGACCCGTACCTATGCGCCGGTTATAAAAGCGATTCTCGATAAAATGCGCCATAAAGTTCATGGTATGGTTCACTGCTCGGGCGGTGCGCAAACCAAAATTATGAACTTCGTTCAAGGTAAACACGTCATCAAGGACAATCTTTTCCCAATCCCTCCCCTCTTCCGTCTCATTGCGCGCGAATCAGGAACTGATTGGAAAGAGATGTACAAGGTATTCAATATGGGTCACCGAATGGAAATATATCTTGACGCTGAATACGCTCAGGATGTTATCGACATTGCAAACTCTTTCAATATTGAAGCTCGCATTGTCGGACGTGTTGAAGAAGCCGAAACAAACCGCCTGACTCTCATTACCGAAAACGGTACATTTGAATATTGATTTCCGCCAAACAGTTGTTATCCTGAATTTAAACTGTTTTAATAGCTCATTGCCGATGAAAAAAACATGGCATCTGCTTGTCGCTCTATGTTGCGCCTTACCGTCGCTTTTCGGTTCATGCTCAGTTGCATCGACCGAAACTGATTATTCCCTCCCCGACACGCTCAGGGTTGCAACTCTCTATAGCCCTATGTCATACTTCTCTTATCGTGATGAAGAAATGGGCTATGACTATACGCTGGTCAAGCAGTTTGCCGAAGATAAAGGACTTGTTCTTGACCTCAAAGTAGCACCGTCAATGACCAAGATGATTGATATGCTCAACGATGGAACAGTCGATCTTCTTGCCTATGAAGTTCCGGTAACAGCCGAGTATAATACAATTATTCCGACAGGACCTGAAAACCTGACGACTCAAGTTCTTGTTCAGCCGCGTAATGCCGGTGACTCGCTAATTACTGATGTCACTCAGCTTGTTGGTCGAGACGTATATGTTGAACGCAACTCAAAATATCAATATCGTCTTGAAAATCTTAACGAAGAACTTGGGGGCGGTATAAATATTCATATAGTCGATATGGATACCATTATCACCGAGAACCTAATTGATATGGTTTCTGATGGTAAAATTCCATTGACTATCATTGACAGCAATATTGCCAAAATCAATAAAACATACTATCCCAAACTAAACGTCAGCCTTCAACTCAGTTTTCCACAGCGTCAGGCATGGGGTGTCTCTAAAAACAAGCCGTGGCTTGCCGACTCTATCAACAACTGGTTTGAGTCAGATAAAATCAAGGGAATGGATGCAGGACTTCTCAAACGCTATTTTGAACTTTCAAAAGCAGATGATGCGCCAATTTCATACGATTTTAAAAACGGGCGTATCTCACAATATGACAATCTTTTTAAAAAATATGCTAAAGAGATTGGGTGGGACTGGAGACTTCTTGCAGCTCAGGGCTATACCGAGAGTCATTTTAAACCCGATGCAACATCTTGGGCAGGTGCACGAGGTCTGATGCAAATCATGCCCGGGACTGCACGTCACTATGACCTTAGTCCAAGTTTAATTACTGACCCTGAGGCAAATATCAGAACTGCGACAAAACTGCTCAGTGATCTTGATAAAGCTCTTGAGAAAAAAATAACCGATCCTCTGGAACGGCAAAAATTTGTCATTGCCGCCTACAATGCAGGACACGCCCATATTTTCGATGCAATTACTCTGGCTAAAAAGACAGGAAAAGATCCTCAAAAATGGGATGGGAATGTTCAACAGGCTCTGAGACTGAAATCAAACCCGAAATACTTCAATGACCCTGATGTCAAATATGGATATTTCCGTGGAAGACAAACAACAGTATATGTAAAAGAGGTATTTAAATTCTATGAACAAGCTAAAAAAGCTGTTCCGGCTTAACGAATTAAATAACAATAATATACGATCTAATCACAAACTTTTATTTATGAAAAAGAAATACTTAAGCGTTGGACTCGTCCTCGTTCTTGCAACTTCAATTCTTTCAACATCGTGTATCGGTAGCTTTAAGCTGACTAACAATGTTTTGAATTGGAATCACAGCGTTGGCAACAAATTTGTTAACGAACTTGTATTCTTTGCATTCTGGGTACTGCCTGTTTATGAAATTACAATTCTTGCCGACGCTATTGTTATCAACTCTGTTGAATTCTGGAGCGGTTCAAATCCCATTGCTCAAGGCTCTTCAATCATTGAAGGTAACGATGGCAAATATCTCGTTGAATGTGACTCAAAAGGTTACACCATTACTTCTATGAACAACAAAAAAGATGTTGTTCGCTTTGACTTTGATGTTGACAACCAGACATGGAGCCTTTCAGTTGAAGATCAGACTTATCCTTTGATGACATTCGTTGATGAAAATCACGTTAAAATGATTATGCCCGACGGCTCAATGCAACTCGTTGAGAAAAATCAGGCAGGACTTCTCGCTTACCAGAAAATCGCATCAGGTTCATTCTTTGCAATGAAATAATAATGACCTAAAAACTGACAAAAGCAAGGGCAATCACGTCCTTGCTTTTTTATTTCCACTTGCCAATTTCACAAAGTTTCGATAACTTTGCACTCAAAGTTGTTATAACAATACGATGATATCTGTAATACAAAAATATTTTCACGACCTTACGCCGGAACAAGTCGCTCAGTTTGAGATGATGGGTAAACTTTATCCCGAGTGGAACGAAAAAATCAATGTCATTTCACGCAAGGACATTGACAATCTTTTCACCAACCACATTCTCCACTCACTTTCCATTGCCAAGTTTATCAAACCGGTTGACAATACAACTTTTCTTGATATGGGTACCGGTGGCGGATTCCCGGGAATACCTTTGGCGGTTCTATTTCCAAACTGTCGCTTTCATCTCATCGACCGTATCGGTAAGAAAATCAAGGTTGCATCGTCGGTTGCCGAGTCTATCGGACTGAAAAATGTTACTTTTCAACATGGTGATATCTGTGAGTGTCGCGAAAAATTTGACTTTGTCATCAGTCGTGCGGTCATGAAACTGAACGAACTTGTTCCATTAATCAAAAAAAATATTTCGCCCAAATCTTTCAATGCCTACCCCAACGGTTTGATTTGTCTGAAAGGCGGTTCACTCGACGACGAATCGAAAGGCATCAAGAGCGAAATAATGGAATATGAACTGAAAAACTACTTTGACGAGGAGTTCTTTGAAACCAAGAAACTCGTCTATGTCCCTCTATAAAACCGATTCAATATGTTAAAAGTCAAAGGATTTACATTCAATATGTTTGGCGAGATGACATACGTTGTCTATAACGAACAATCTCATAAAGCTGCAATCGTTGACCCCGGTATGATGAATTCCGGCGAAGCCGCACAGCTTGATGACTTTCTCGCCAAAAACCGTCTTGAAATTGAACATGTCATTGCCACTCACCTCCATATCGACCACGTTATGGGGCTTAGCCGTATCATCGAAAAAACCGGACTCGGACTTGAAGCATCGCGCGACGATGAATTTCTAAGCAAACGCATTGCCGAGCAAGCCGATATGTTCCGCCTGCCAATAAAAATGCCGCCTGTCGAAATCTCAAAATACCTGAATCCGGGCGACAAAATTAACATCGGCGACGACTATCTCGTAGTTATATCAGTTCCCGGACACTCCCCCGGCAGCATTGCTCTCTACTCTCCTTCAAGCTCGTTTGTGCTGACAGGTGATGCACTCTTTGACGGAAGCATCGGACGTACCGACTTACCCGGTGGCGACTACGCAACCCTCATCAACTCAATTACCAACAATCTGATGACTCTGCCTGATGACACCGTCGTATATTCGGGACACGGAAATCCGACCACAATCGGAAATCAGAAACAGGTCAATCCCTACCTTTAACCAAAAGCGGGTCAAACCGCTCAATCATATCGGTTTGACCATAGTCAACTAATTTTATCAAAGTAGATAAAGCCTGCTGACACCCATACTGATTCATTCTAAATGACAGATGGGTGTTAAATGTTTTATTGACACAATCGAGACCGCGTACTGCCAAATCTTTTGCACGCTCAAGCTCACCGATTTGGAGACAGGCATACGCAACGTAAAATAATGTCTCACTGTCTTTGTTAAAGAAATCATTATGTTGGCTTGCCTCGTCATAAAATTTTATGATTGAATCCCAATCATTGTCGAGCATCAATGCCCACAGGTAAAACTCGACAACACCCATCAGATTATAAATCTCGGGGATAATCATTCCGAGTGAAACAGCCGACTTGTAATTTCCGCCTAACACCAGTTCTCGCATCTGATCGGCAATTGCAGCGACAATATCACCTCCCGCGCTGCTCTTTATATATTTGGATATAAATTCCTGAGCGTTATCGGTTGAGAAAGAAAGTAATTCTCTAAGCAAATAAGAATTCGCCGGGTCTTCATTAAACAAGTCGATTAAAAGCTTTTGACACTTCTCTTTGTCTCCGACTTTATTATAAGCCAATATCAGATTGTGAATTACATTCATTGCGCCCGGATTGGCAGCCACATATTTCTCAAACAAAGCGATTGCGCGCGATAAATCTTTTTCAAGACCAAGGAGAAGGGATGCCTCGATTGCATCAGCTTCGGGAATAGTTGTTTCGACTGCCCTTGCAAAATCGATTGCTTTCAAGCCATCGTCATATCGACCTAAATTAGAATAACATTCAGCCATTAAAATCCAATTTTCGGCTCTGAAAGGGTCAATTTTTGTCAGCTTTTCGAGAATATTGATTGTACTTTCTTCTTCTCCGATATCATGCTGAGTCATAGCTACTTCATATAAAAGCGTATCGGCATGCTCAGATTTCTTCTCGAGCAAATCAACATTTTTCACTAACCATTCTTCAAGCCTTAATTCGCGAATAAGCTCAGACAAACGAATTATATCCTCATCATCAAATTTCTTATACTTTCTAACAATTTGGTCAAGTAACGGTATGGCATCGGCTCCCTTCACTCCACTAACCTTTAGACGGAGAATATCCCAGCACATACCGTCAAATTGTGGATTATTAACAACAAATTCACCTAATGCATCAGGATAAATACTTGAATATAAGAAACCACGACGCTGCAATAACTCTATGCTGTCAGGGAACAAGCGTGCGCCCAATAATAAAACTTCAGTCTGAACATAAAAATCTAAATTATCGGCGGCAACATCGAAAATTTCAATCAAATCAAATTCGTCATATTTGGGAAATATTCCTTTCTTAAGATTTTCTTTGAACTCACGATAATTTTCATTGAGCGAATTACGTTCGTCATCCATACGCAAATATTCATTATATAAACAAAAGCAGTTAGTCGGGTTCATCAACCAACTAACCACTTTTGTCCAATTTTCATAAACAATTATTTTTTCTGTTCTTTCTCCCAGCTGTCTTTCAACGCGATAGTGCGGTTAAAAATCAAATTATCGGGAGTAGAATCGTAGTCGGGAGTGAAATATCCGATGCGCTGGAATTGGAAGCGAGTTCCTTTATTGGCATTCTCAGCAATGAATGGTTCAACCTTCACGCCCTCAACAACTTTGAGCGAATCGGGATTGAGCATTTCACGGAAATCACGATCGGGTTCAGCCGCCGGATTTTCGACGTTGAACAGGCGGTCATAAATACGGACTGTTGCATCAACGGCATGTTCAGCCGATACCCAATGAAGTGTACCTTTGACTTTACGAGCCGCTCCGGGCAAACCACTACGGCTTTCGGGGTCGTAAGTACAATTTATTTGTACGATATTGCCATCGGCATCTTTAACAACATCCTCGCATTTGATGATGTAAGCACCTTTCAAACGCACTTCCTGTCCGGGAGCAAGACGGAAGAATTTCTTGGGCGGATTCTCCATAAAGTCGTCACGCTCAATATAAATTTCGCGTGAGAACGGCATTTTATGTGTGCCCGATTCGGGATCTTCCGGATTATTTTCCATCTCTACAGTTTCAACCTGCCCCTCGGGATAGTTGGTAATGACAAGTTTAACCGGATTGATTACCGCCATTGCACGAGTTGCAGTAGCATTAAGGTCTTCACGTACGGCATATTCGAGAAGTGATACACTATTAAGTGCTTCATATTTGGTATATCCGATACGTTCGATGAAGTTTCGAATAGACTTGGGAGTGAATCCACGACGACGCATACCAGAAATAGTCGGCATTCGTGGGTCATCCCATCCTGCAACCAATCCTTCCTTAACGAGCTGAAGCAATTTTCGCTTACTCATCACTGTATATGTGAGGTTCAATCGGTTAAACTCAATCTGACGAGGACGATATGTTTCATCAGCCAACTCATCAACGAAGTAATCGTAAAGCGGACGGTGAGGTACAAATTCGAGTGTACAAATAGAGTGAGTGACACCTTCAAAATAGTCGCTCTGACCATGGGCAAAATCATACATCGGGTAAACTTTCCACTTGGTTCCAGTACGATGGTGTGGATGTTTGATGATGCGGTACATAATCGGGTCGCGGAAGTGCATATTTGAAGACGTCATGTCGATTTTTGCACGTAAAACACGTGAGCCTTCCTCAAACTCACCATTATTCATTCTAATGAACAAATCGAGATTTTCTTCAGGTGTACGGTTGCGATAAGGGCTCTCAGTACCGGGTGTTGTAGGCGTACCTTTTTGGGCGGCGATCTCTTCTGAAGTCTGATCGTCAACGTATGCCTTACCCTCTTTAATTAATCTGACAGCGAGGTCAAAAAGCTGGGGGAAATAGTCTGACGCATAATATTCACGATCGCCCCAGTCAAAGCCGAGCCAATGAATATCTTCACGAATTGAATCAACATATTCCACATCTTCCTTGACAGGGTTAGTATCGTCAAATCGAAGATTGCAAGTTCCACCAAATTTTTCAGCAACACCAAAATCCATACAAATGGCTTTAGCGTGACCAATGTGAAGATAACCGTTAGGTTCGGGTGGGAAACGAGTATTCAAACGTCCTCCATTTTTACCTGCGGCGAGGTCATCGCTCACAATCTGTTCAACAAAATTCAAGCCTTTCTTTTCGCTGTTTTCTGATTCGATTATTTCTGCCATAGCATGGTTTATTTATGTTTGTTTTTTTACTTCAATATTTAAAAATCAATTACCCATCTCAGACAGGAACTTTATTCTCATCAATCTTATTTCGTCCTCAGTACAATCTGACCCAAACTCGACAATCGCATCGTTCAAATCATCTTTTTCACTTTCACGAAAATAATCAAAAATATCGTTCTGGAGATCTTCATCAATGACTTCATCAATAAAGTAATCGATATTGATTTTAGTTCCTGAATAAACTATCGACTCGATATGGTCAAGCAGTTCCGGAAACTCAAGCCCTTTGGAATCGGCAAGTTCGTCAAGTGCAATTCGACGGTCAATCGCCTGAATAATAGCATTTTTCATGTTGCTTTTACTTGCAACACTCTTAAATTTCAAATCTTCGGGACGATCAATTTCATTTTCTTCGACATAGGTCTTTATAACATCAATAAATTCCTGTCCATAACGTTTTGCCTTACCCATTCCGACTCCCGGAATCAAAGCAAGCTCATCCATTGTAATAGGATAAGTAGTTGCCATTGCCTCAAGCGACGGGTCTTGGAAAATTACATACGACGGAAGTCCCTGGTGTTTGGCAACCTTTTTTCTCATATCTTTCAGGATAGAATACAATTCAGGGTCAACCGCACCGGAAGCACCGCCTTTGGGGACGACAGGCTCTTCATCGTTGAATTCATTATCTTCAACAATTTTAAACGAAGTCGGCTTTTTCAAGAAAGCTTTTGCCTTGTCGGTCAGTTTCAGTAATCCGTAATTTTCTATATCTCTATTAATATATCCGGCTATGATAGCCTGACGGATTACCGCATTAAGATATTTTTCATCAGACCCTTGAGCCGAGCCAAACACTTCAAGCTCATCATGTCGATATGACTTGATGTCGGCAGTTCCTTTGCCCAACATCACGTTAACAATATAATCTGCTTTAAATTTCTCTTTAAGCGCGTCTATCGTTTCAATAACCGCGCATAAATCGTCTTTTGCTTCCACTTGTTTCTTAGGATTTAAACAATTGTCACAATTTCCACAGTTATCTTCATTATATTCTTCGCCAAAATAGTGCAATAACGAACGTCGACGGCAAACAGACGACTCGGCATAGCCAGCAGTCTCAGCCAACAATTGACGTCCGATTTCTTGTTCTGACAGAGGTTTCTGCATCATGAATTTTTCCATGCGCTGAAGGTCTTTGGCAACATAGAATGTAATACAGTTGCCTTCCCCACCGTCACGCCCCGCCCTACCGGTTTCCTGATAGTAGCCTTCCAGCGATTTTGGCATATCATAGTGAATAACATACCTTACATCCGGTTTGTCAATACCCATACCAAAAGCTATTGTAGCAACAATCACGTCAATCTTCTCAAGCAGGAAGGAATCTTGATTTTCACTACGGGTTTGAGCATCCATTCCGGCATGGTAGGGCAATGCTTTTATGCCATTTACATTCAAAAGTTCAGCAAGTTCCTCAACCTTTTTACGACTCAGGCAGTAAATAATACCAGATTTCCCTTCCTGAGCCTTGATATACCTTATTATATCTTTATCAATATTTGCTGTTTTGGGTCTTACTTCATAGTAGAGGTTGGGGCGATTAAATGACGACTTGAATACACTGGCTGCATTCATTCCAAGATTTTTTTGGATATCGTGCTGAACCTTTGGAGTAGCAGTCGCTGTCAGCGCAATTACAGGGCGTGGCTCTATCTCGTTGATTATCGGTCTGATGCGACGATATTCCGGACGGAAGTCGTGACCCCATTCCGAAATACAATGAGCCTCATCTACCGCATAAAACGAAATTTTCACCTGCTTTAAAAATTCGATATTGTCTTCTTTTGTAAGTGATTCAGGCGCAACATAAAGTAACTTTGTCCTACCCGCCATTACATCGGCTTTTACAGCATCAATCGCTGTCTTGGTAAGTGACGAGTTTAAAAAGTGGGCAATATTATCAACCTCGCTGTAATTACGCATCGCATCAACCTGATTTTTCATCAGGGCAATTAACGGAGATATTACAATCGCTGTTCCATCCATCAAAAGAGCCGGCAACTGATAGCATAGCGATTTTCCGCCGCCTGTAGGCATCAGCACAAACGTGTCATGTCCGTCAAGCAACGATTGAATTATCGCTTCTTGATTTCCTTTGAATTTTTCAAAACCGAAATACCTTTTAAGTTGCTCGATTAATTGTTCTTTTGTAACCATGGGTAGTAAGCAGTGATTATTAGGAGAGTTTTCTTACTTGCTATTTTGAGGCTGTTGCTGTTGTCTCAAAATTTGCCTGTTTTAATTTATCGAGTGCAAATTTTGCATCAACAACAAATTTTGTTGTCTTTTTTGACGGCAATTCAAACATCGGATCAATCATGATTGTCTCAACTATCGACCTCAAGCCACGAGCTCCGAGTTTATATTCTATAGCCTTGTCAACAATCAAATCGAGTGCATCGTCGGTAAAATCAAGATCAACGCCATCCATTTTAAACAGTTTTTTATACTGACGGATAATCGCATTTTTAGGTTCAGTCAATACATTGCGCAATGCATTCCGATCAAGCGGTTCAAGACTTGTCAAAATCGGGAGACGGCCGATTATTTCAGGAATCAAACCAAATGACTTCAAGTCCTGGGGTGCGACATGTTGCAAAAAGTTAACCTTATCTTTGTTCTTGCGTTCGATTTCGTTTGAGAAACCTACGACATGAGAGTTCAGACGTTGAGCAATCTTGCGCTCTATACCATCAAACGCACCTCCACATATAAATAATATGTTCTTGGTGTCAACCGGAATCATTTTTGCTTCGGGATGCTTGCGACCACCCTGAGGAGGAACATTAACAATCGAGCCCTCAAGCAACTTAAGCAATCCTTGCTGAACACCTTCGCCGCTTACATCGCGGGTTATAGAGGGATTATCGCCTTTACGGGCAATCTTGTCTATCTCATCAATAAACACAATACCTCGTTCAGCAGCTTCGACATCATAGTCAGCAGCCTGAAGCAGTCGGGTCAGCAACGACTCGATATCTTCACCGACATAACCTGCCTGAGTCAACACAGTTGCATCAACTATAGTGAAAGGCACATCAAGAAGTCGTGCAATTGTCTTAGCCAACAACGTCTTACCCGTTCCGGTAGGACCAACGAGAACGATATTGCTTTTTTCAATATCAACATCGTCGTCAGTTGGCTGAGACAAACGTTTATAGTGATTATATACCGCAACCGACAAGTATTTTTTTGCAGTATCCTGTCCAATTACATATTGGTCGAGGAATTTTTGAATCTCTTTAGGTTTGGGTATTTTTTCGCCAACAGGAGTTTTAGCCTTGTTGCGATCAGACATCTTTTTCTTCTGCTCGTCAATTATCTCGTGGATCGACTCGATACATTCGTTACAGATCATTGTCGACGGATTGAACGGCGACGGCACCATAAACGAAACCATTGAGGAATCGCGACCGCAAAAACTACATTGAGGCTCGTTAATATTCTTTTTTGCCATAACAGATATTAGTGACGAGCCTTAACAAGAACATCATCAATCATGCCATATTCTTTGGCTTCTTGAGCAGTCATCCAGTAATCACGGTCAGAATCGCGCTCTACTTTTTCAAAAGGCTGACCTGAATGTGAGGCAATGATTTCATAAAGTTCTTTTTTTAACATCTGAATCTGTTTGGCTGTGATTTCAATATCGCTTGCCTGACCCTGAGCACCACCCATCGGCTGATGAATCATTACACGAGAGTGATTGAGTGCAAAGCGTTTACCTTTTTCTCCGGCGACGAGCAACACAGCTGCCATTGATGCAGCCATACCGGTACAAATCGTAGCGACATCGCTCGAAATGTACTGCATTGTATCATAAATTCCAAGTCCGGCATAAACCGAACCGCCGGGAGAGTTGATATAGATTGAAACATCTTTACCGGGATCAGCCGAGTCAAGATAGAGAAGTTGAGCTTGAATTACGTTAGCAGTATATTCGTTTACATCAGTACCCAAGAAAATAATGCGATCCATCATCAAACGTGAGAAAACGTCCATCTGAGCTACATTGAGCTGACGCTCCTCAATAATTGTCGGGTTGATATAACTTGATACAATATTCGATGCCGCAGCTCTTGAATTAAGTTCGGCTGAAGCTTGATCAAAAGCCAAGCCGTTCATTCCAAGATGTTTTACAGCGAAATTTCTAAAATCTTTATTCATAGTGTTTCTAAAAAAATCTTTAATACCTATTTTCTATTTATGTTCAAAATTACAATATTTTTTTTTAGAGTGCAACTTTTTTTGGGGCTTTTTGCTAAAATAATTCTCTAAGTCATCTAAATTATCATTATTTCTGGCACTAAAACCTTTTATATTATATATTTGTTATAATATCAAAACAAATATTATTTATAATCACTTCAAGTATTTAAATTATGAAAGCATTAAACATTAACTTCATGGGACAATCCAAATATTGGTGGGTTATGCTCCTTGTTGGTATCCTTCTCGTTTTAGGCGGTTTTGCCTATTGGTTCTGGCCGGCAGCAGGTTATGCTGTAGCCTCTCAACTTTTTGGCTGGCTCTTGATTTTAGCAGGAGTCGTTCAACTTTGTGTTTCAGCAGGTGAAAATCGTCCTCAAGGCTGGGGATGGTGGATTGTAGGCGGTGTAATCGATATTTTTATCGGATTTATGCTTGTGCGCAGCGTCATTCTTTCTGAGGCTGTCTTCCCCTACTTCCTATCAATCATCTTTATATTCTGGGGAATTTCAGCAATCACATCATCGGTAGCTGTTCGCGGCTATCGCTACTGGTGGTTGCATCTTATCAATGGTGTTCTGCTCCTTATCATCGGATTCTTCTTCCTTGAAGCCGGATATGTACAGAACATGATTATGGTAAGCTTCCTCACTGCAGTTTCATTTATCTATTGGGGCTTTAGCATTGCTATGACCGCCTACGATATGAAACCGGTAAAAGAAATTGAATAATAATTCTGTCTAAAAGATAAATACAATGGTCACGAACTCTGTCTATCAACTGATTGATTGCGTTCGCGACCTTGTTTGTATTTTTTAACCTCAGTCAGCGTCATTAAAGTTGTAGATTCTCATTTAATATTTTATCTTTGCAAAATCAACATCTTAAATTCTAACGTTTAATTTATTTTGATTAAACTTTTAAATGTTTTTCAGGTCTAATATTAAAATGACATCTATTTAATTAACTTTTAAACCCACTTGACAAATGCTTAAACTTAAACACGCTCTTTCTTTTGCTTTTGTTGTCGGGTTGACATGCTCGACCGCCATGGCTCAAGACTACTATGACGACGACATTTATTACAACCCCGCCAAAGTAAAGACGGAAAAGGTTGAACAAAAAAAGACAACCAAATCTACAAAAAAATACAATTCTAACGTTGCGATTTACCAACCCAGTGACTCTTTTGTATTCAACTCGGGTAGCACCCGCAACATCGACGAGTATAACCGCCGAAATCAAACCGCTGCCGGTCAACATTCTTCAAACGATCAGGTCGAAGATTTTGCATATACCCGTCAGATTGAACGTTTTTACAATCCCGAAGTCATTTCAAATAGTAAAGACGCTGACCTTCAGGAATATTACTACTATTCTCAAACCGAGAAACCTCAGACTACCGTAAATATTTACCTCGAACCTAACTACCGTTGGTGGTCACCTTCGTGGTATTATGGATGGAACAATCCCTGGTCGTGGAACTGGGGATGGGGATATGATCCGTGGCTCGATCCTTGGTATGCCGGCCCTTCCTGGTCATGGAACTGGGGTTGGGGACCATCCTGGAGCTGGAACTGGGGATGGGGACCTTCTTGGAATTGGGGATGGGGACCCGCATGGTACCCTTCTTACAGACCTTCGTGGGGATGGGCTCACACTCCTGTCTATCGACCGAGTGTCGGTGCTATGGGAACTCATCGTCCGGCAATGTCAACCCGATACTCATCTTCTACCCGCAGACCGTCTCAAACTGTTTCAGGGACTACAAACCGTCGCCCGACAAACAGCAGCACATCACTTAGCGGTCAACGCCCGGGCGCAAATCGCAATCAGTCAACAACCAACTACAATACAAACAACTCAAGTTGGTCAAGCGGTCAGCGCGGCGGTTCATACAATTCCGGTTCATCCGGCAGTTACCGCTCATCGGGAAGTGGTGGAGGTCATTCAACAAGCGGTCGCCGTCGCTAAACAAACTGTTACTATAGTTTTAACACATTGACATTATCAAATATGAAAAAAATACTCGTTTCAGCAATACTTGCAGGTGGAGCTATATCAATGGCTTCTGCACAGAGTGCTGTCGATGCCTATACACTTAATCCGACCGATCTACGCGGTACAGCTCGCTATATGTCTATGGCAGGAGCATTTACAGCCCTTGGCGGTGACCTTTCGACACTTACTCAAAACCCTGCCGGAATCGGTGTTTACCGTAAAAGTGAAGTCGGTATAACAGTCGATTTCAACATGACCCACTCAAACGTGTCAACCAATGTCGCCGACTTCAAAGACAACAATACACACGTCTATTGTAACAACTTCGGTTATATCGGTTCGATTAACCTCGGCAACAACTCAACCCTCCGTTCCTTTAACTGGGGAGCAAGTTTCAATCGAGTTGCTACGTTTGACCGCACATTCCATATTGGAGAAGGTAGTGGTGCTAACTATGTCGGTCCGTCAATCAACACATCGCTCTCAAACTATATCGCCTCTTTCACAACTGCCGCACCCGGTGTTTTGAACGCATATCAAGACAATTACAACCCCTACATCGACAGCGATGCCGACTGGCTCAGTATTCTTGCCTACAATAGCTATATAATAAACCCCTCTAACAATGACGGTTACAATGGCTTATGGCGAGACGGTCAATCAACCGGCGATATGGGCGCATGGGTACGTGAGCGCGGTCACATTGACGAATATAACATTGACTTTGGCGGTAACGTCCTCGATGTTGTATATTGGGGTCTCGGATTCGGTGTCACCGACCTTACCTACACTCAGGAGTCAGACTATGACGAAAAGGTCTACAATGGTCGCGTTCCAAACTCAAATGCAACCTCTACCGTAGTTGGTGACTCTTATTTTAACCTAATGAACAACAAACGTGTTACTGGAACAGGTTACAACTTTAAAGTAGGTGTTATTGTCAAACCTATCAATGAAGTACGTATCGGCGTTGCCATACATACTCCGACCTATTATAGCCTGTCTCAAAGTTTTGACGCATCAACCAACTTTGACTACTCAACCGGATATGACAACATGTATGAAGATACAAAACCCGGTTATTTTGACTGGCGTCTCCGCTCTCCATGGCGTATGATGTTCGGTGTAGCCGGTGTTATCGGTGGACGTGGCATCATCAGTGTTGATTATGAACATGATGCCTACGATGCAATGCACATTTCAGACCGTGGTATAAGATATAACTACGGTCCTGAGAACAAAGACATCAAGGACTATTTCCAAGGCAGCAATACTATACGCATCGGTGCTGAATATCGTTTGACTCCATCATTCAGCGTTCGTGCCGGATATAGCTATGTGGCTTCATCGGTTAAATCTCAGGCTGAAAACGGTGCTCTTGAAATTTACACTTCAGGAACAAATCCGGCATACGTCTTTAACAAAGACACCCAGTATATTACCCTCGGTCTGGGATATCGTTTCAAATCTTTCTATGCCGACGCTGCGTATGTTTACAAGAACCGTAAATCAACCTACCACGCTTTCACCGATTATCTTGGTGTGAAAGCCCCATCGTTTGATTTTAATGATATCAACAACAACATCGTTCTTTCTGTCGGATTGAAATTCTAAAATAGTAAGAAAATAATATATTGGAGAGGTATGCACTGCATGGCATACCTTTCTTTTTTGTCCCATTTTCGCTCAAAATTGCCTATATTCAAAATAAAATTTGTAATTTAGCGACATGAACGGCGAAATTCTAACAATATTGACTTGGTGTCTCACGGCAGCAGTCTTTATCACTACAATTATTGTGGTGGTGGTCGTTATATCGGAGAACCGCAACCCTGTGCGCTCGCTCGCATGGGTAACAGTTTTGCTTGTCGCCCCTGTTATCGGACTGTTTCTATATTTTATATTCGGGCGCGACATCAAAAACAAGCGCGCGGCACTGTCACGCAATCTAAAACGAAAACTAAAACATCGTGAACGGTCGGTAAAGCCCAACATTGACCGTATTCCATTCTCAGAAAAATCACTCGGAATCATTCGTATGGCAGACAGCGTTTGCAGTGCCACAGTCCACTTTAACAACTCTGCCAAAATTTTTGACTCGGGCAAAGAAAAATTTGACAGCCTTTTTGAAGATATCGAGAACGCCCGAAACTATATTTTCATTCAATATTACATAATCGGTAACGATGAGACCGGTCAAAAAATGGCTCAACTTCTAATGAAAAAAGCTCGTGAAGGTGTCAAGGTTCACCTCATCTATGACCCGGTCGGTTCAGCATCGTCGGGGAAACGTTTTTTCAAAGAGATGGAGGCTGCCGGGATTAAAGTCAAGCCATTCATGCTCGTCAGATTCCCCATTTTTGGCACTCGCATCAACTGGCGTAACCATCGCAAACAAGTGGTAATTGACGGTTCAATCGCATACGTTGGCGGAATGAACGTTGCCGACCGATATATTACCGGAGGCAAATCATTTGACTCATGGCGCGACATTCACGTTCGTGTAACCGGCCCAATCGTGTTGGGTGTTCAACGCTCTTTCATTACCGACTGGAGCTTTATGAGTAGCAAAGCCGGCGAACTCCCCGAAGCCGATTTCAACATCGACATTCACAAATCATACCCGACAAAAGACGAAAAATCGCTGACCATGCAGCTTGTCAGAAGTGGTCCGACAAGCCAATGGTATAATATTGAGCTGATCTATCTTAAAGCGATATCAAGCGCACGTCAACGTGTCTATCTTGAAACTCCATATTTTCTGCCGACCGAGGGTCTTCTTAACGCATTGCAAACGGCATCATTGAGCGGTGTCGATGTCCGCATACTCATTCCACGAAAAAGTGACTCTCCTATATTGACACTCGCCTCGGCAAGCTACATCGCCGAGTGTTTGCGTGCCGGAATCAAAGTATATCGCTACACTCCCGGAATGTTACACAGCAAAATGCTCATCATCGATGACGAACTCGTTTCAATCGGTTCGACCAATTTTGACTTCCGCAGTTTTGAACACAACTTTGAGTTGACCATGCTCATCTACTCGACTGAGTTCAATCAGCAGGCGACTGAAATTTTCCGCCACGGATTATCTCAAGCTGAACGAGTCAATGCCGCCGAATGGGCTACCCGTGGCAGAATGACACGCATGAAAGAGTCGTTAACAAGACTTTTTGCACCGATTTTATAAATGTAACTCTGTATAATTTTAAAACAATATATCATGCTCCAGTTTAAAACAACCGACACCGCATCATATTCAGCTCCCGAACAAGCCCAAATGGCAATTGAGGGGGGATGTCGTTGGATTGAACTTTCATCCAAACAAAACGATAACGCAACATCGCTCCGCGATATAGCTCTCGAAATAATACCGCATTGCACTGAAAAAGATACTTTTATGACAATCGACCACGATGTCAACCTCGTGAATGATTTGAAAGTTCACGGTGTTCACTTGACTCCGGGCGATATGCTTCCTAAAGAAGCTCGTGAATTTCTTGGACCTCATGCGGTTATCGGTGTGACAGTTACCACTCCCGACGAAGTTATCGCCCTCAAGAGTGCCGATATCGACTATGTTCGTGTCGAAGGCTATCCCGAGGTCTCTCTTGACGAATACAAACAGTTTGTCAACCGTGTGCGCGAAGCCGGAATCACAACCCCGATTGTGGCAGCGGGACGCATCTCTGATGAAGACATAAAACCGCTCTTGAACGCCGGTGTCAGCGGAATCACAATCTCTGACGCCGTTGTTGAATCGACCGACCCGACCGCCTACATCACACACTGTCTTGACTTGACAAAATAACACACGATTAGCGATGACCGAATCCAAACCACAGACCCGTTCAGGCATTATTCTCAAAATCATTTTGCCGGTTCTGATAGGACTCGGTGTGGTTGTCTGGCTCTTTTACAAAGAATTTAATGTTGAAGCACTTGCTCAAATTAGCTTTACTCCCTATGCTTGGTTTTGCCTGTTCTTGGCATTAGTTGCCGTTTTCATGCGTGACTTTGGCATGGCATGGCGATTTAGAATACTCACCGACCACGATTTGCGATGGAGCCGGGCTGCAAACGTTACGATGCTTTGCGAATTTACCTCGGCAATCACTCCGACAAGTGTTGGTGGGAGTGCGCTCAGCATGATTTTTCTTAATCGAGAAGGAATCAACATCGGACGTGCCACGACATTGACGATGACAACCCTGTTTCTTGACGAATTATTCTTTGTGATTTCAATTCCCATAGTCTTTCTCATCGTACCTTACAGCGATCTATTCGGATTTGGCAGCCGCGAATTTCTTGATGGTATAAAAATAGTATTTGGGATTGTCTATGCCGTGATTGCCGCATGGACCGCTATACTTTTCTTTGGTATTATAGCCAAGCCTAAGGCTATCAGACATCTGCTCATCCGGCTATTTTCACTCAAACTGCTCAGGCGTTGGCTTCCTGCCGTAACGGAATTAGCCGACAATATGGTAACGACTGCACGCGGACTGAGAAGTCGAAACTTTACTTGGTGGCTCAAAGGGTTTGGATCAACTGCGTTCTCTTGGATTGGACGTTACCTTGTAGTCAATGCGCTGTTCCTCGGTTTTGTACCGGGTGCTTCTCAATTGACCGTCTTTGCTCGCCAATTTGTCGTTTGGGCACTCCTGATGTTCTCCCCTACTCCCGGTGGCAGCGGACTTAGCGAATGGCTTTTTAAAGAATACTATGGCGACCTGATTTCAGGTGCCGGAGTCGTCTTTATTCTTGCAATTCTCTGGCGACTTCTCTCATATTATATATATTTGGTAATCGGAATTTTCTTAATTCCTTCATTTCTCAACAACAAAAAATCAATTAAAAATAATGACTAAATTTATTGGCATCATACCTGCCCGATATGCATCGGGACGCCTTCCGGGGAAACCACTTCTCGACATTGGAGGTAAACCGATGATTCAACGTGTATTTGAACAAGCTTCCAAGGCTCTTGGAGCAGACAAAGTCTGGGTTGCAACCGACGACCAACGCATTTTTGACGCCGTAATCGCCTTTGGTGGTCAAGCCGTTATGACCTCTGAAAACCATCGCAGTGGCACAGACCGCATTGCCGAAGCCGCCTCTAAAATTGGAGCCGATACCGATGTTGTCATAAACATTCAAGGAGACGAGCCTTTCATCGACCCTGAACAAATAAAACTGCTTGCAAACAGCTTTGACTCACCGGAGACTGATATTGCAACCCTAATACGCCCCTTTGACCCAACTGAAGGATTCAACCATTTGGAAGACCCAAACAAGGTTAAAGTCGTCAAAGCCGAAGATGACCGCGCATTATACTTCAGCCGGTCGGTAATTCCATATCTTCGTGGAGTTGAGAAAGATAAATGGGTATCGACTCATCAATATTTCATCCACATCGGAATGTATGCCTATCGAACAGAGGTTCTCAAAGAAATCACCCGACTTGCTCCGGCTCCGCTCGAAGTTGCCGAATCGCTCGAACAGCTCCGTTGGATCTCAAATGGTTATACAGTCAAAGTAAGTCAGACAAACCGCACCACAATCGGTATTGATACCGCCGAAGACCTCGAAGAAGCGCGTCGATACTGCATAGAAAACAACTTATGAAACTCGACCGCACTACCCCGCCACAGGTCAACGACTTCGGGCATCTCAACATACCCTTACCCCGGACAACAATGCTTCAAAACGGTATTGTTCTCCACGTTATTGATGCCGGAACTGTCCCTGTGAATAACATATTTGTTTCGTGGAATCGCGGTGAAGCCGATGTTGATTCGCCGGCTGCTCTTAATCTGATGATGTCATGCCTTACCGAAGGAACATCACGGTTGTCAGGCGCCGAAATTGCAGATATTTTTGAGTCAAACGGCTCATGGATAAAATTCGGGACATCGCTTCATCAATCATTTGTAACAGCCTACTCCCTGAACTCAAATGTCAAAGAAATCATTCCGGTTTTAATCGACATCATCACCGATCCGGTTTTTGACAATGAGGTTTTTGAGATAAAGAAAAACAAATATATAACTGAAAAAAAAATAAAGCTCGAAAAGGTGCTTTATCAGGCGGCTCTCGGTGCGATAGAACTTAACTATGGCAAAAATCACCCATTTGCCGTCGAAGAATCACCCGAAGAAATCGAGCTGATTAAGCGTGACACGGCTGTCAGATTACACAATGACATTATCGCCACCTACCCTCCTGTCATATATCTTTCGGGACTTATTGACAATCAACTGCTTGACTTTATAATCGAGTCATTCTCAAAGCTACATTTCAAGCAACCGGCATCGCCCTATAAAGTTGTTGAACGAAATCAGGCACCAGCCGGCTCTGTTGCCTGCAAATCAATGCCCGATAAAAAGCAGAGCGCAATTAAAATAATTATCCCGACTATCCCGCTTGATCATCCCGATTATCTGCCTTTACAAATTGTCGTTACAGCCCTCGGTGGTTACTTTGGAAGCCGTCTGGTTACAAACATACGTGAAGAAAAAGGATATACCTATGGCATAACGGCACGACTGCTATCGCTCAAAGAAGGTTGCTCGGTATCAATTACTTGTGAATGTGACAACTGCTATGTTGATGCCGTCATTGACGAGACTAAAAAAGAACTGAAACGACTTGCGACCGAACCGATGGACGAGTCGGAACTGAGAACGGTTGTCAGCTACATTAAATCGTCGCTTGCATCATGTCTCGATAATGCTTTTTCGTTAAAAGAATACTTTCAAAGTCTTTTCATAGTCGACAAAGCCCCGTCTGAATTTTATGAATTACAGGAAATTTTACAAAAAATCACTCCTGACGATATTCAAAACATTGCCTGTAAACATCTCAATCCCGACAAAATGCTTGTTTCTATTGCCGGAAATTGTTAAATAAACTCCGACTTATGATTACATCTTTAATTGCAGCACTCCTGGTTATGGCTTCATCACTCGACACAAACAAAATTACATATACCGACAAAGACGGTTATCGAGCCGTTGAACAAACTGCCGGACCAACCCTCGGCTACAGCCCGACTTCAGGAGTAAAAATCATTGAAAAAAATGGTCTCGCCTTCAAAAGTTTTGACGGAAGCGACACGCTACTGCCATACGAAGACTGGCGTTTACCAGCTCACGTACGAGCAGCCGATCTTGCCTCTCGGCTTTCAATAGATGAAATCGCAGGTTTGATGCTTTATTCCCAGCAAAACCGCTTGCCGATGGCTAATGACACCTATGATGGTAAGCCATACATACAAAGCGGTAAAAAAGCATGGGATATCAGCGACAGTCAACGCTCGTTCTTGCTCAACGACAATGTTCGTCACGTCCTTGTTTCAACCGTCGAAAGTCCCGAAACTGCAGCACGATGGAACAATAACGTTCAGGCACTCGTTGAAGGTACAAATCACGGAATTCCTGCAAACAATTCATCAGACCCTCGACACTCTGCTTTTCAAGATGCTGAATTTGCTCCCGGAGCCGGAGGCTCACTCTCGATGTGGAGCAACCTTATGGGTATCGCTGCGTCGTTTGACCCCGCTATGATGCGCCGTTTCGGACAAATCGCCTCAGAAGAGTATCGTGCCCTCGGATTAGCCACCGCACTTTCCCCTCAGGCAGACCTCGGCACCGATCCCCGTTGGTATCGATTTAACTCAACGTTTGGAAACGATCCCAAACTTGTTCGCGATCTTATAAAAGAATATTGCGATGCCTTTCAGTCAAATTCGATTGATGACAGTAATTGGGGAAACGGGAGTGTTAACGCAATGGTAAAACACTGGCCCGGTGGCGGTTCGGGCGAAGGTGGACGTGACGCCCACTATGGTAACGGCAAATTTGCCGTCTATCCCGGCGGATGTATGGCTGACCACATGCTCCCATTCAAAGAAGGAGCTTTCAAACTCGACGGAGCCACACGCCAAGCGTCAGCCGTAATGCCTTATTATACAATCTCATATAACCAGACTTCGGAAAACGTCGGCAATTCTTTTAACCGGGAATTAATCACTGACAGCCTACGCAACGGATGTGGTTATGACGGCGTTGTATGCACCGACTGGGTAATCACAGACGACCCGGTTGACCCGGGCAAACACTGGTCAAAACCGTGGGGCGTTGAAACAATGACTGTTGCCGAGCGTCACTACAAAGCCCTTATGGCAGGCGTAGACCAATTTGGCGGTAATAACGTCAAAGCACCCGTAATTGAAGCATACGAAATCGGATGTCGTGAACACGGCGAACAATGGATGAGAAAACGTATGGAAGAATCAGCTACTCGTCTGCTTCTCAATTCATTCCGTGTCGGACTCTTTGAAAATCCATACGTTGATGTTGAAAATACAAAACGTATTGTCGGCAATCCCGAATGGATGAAAGAGGGCTACGATCAGCAGCTAAAGTCAATTATTATGCTGAAAAACCATGATAACATTCTACCTATCAAGAAAAAAGCGAAAGTCTACGTTCCCAACCGCAAAGTTCCAGCCATGCGTAACTTCTGGGGAGGAACCGATCCTGCCCGCGATTATTCTCCAATCGAAAAAGACATTCTCGACAAATACTTTGAAACGGTTGACACTCCCGACAAAGCCGACTTTGCAATCGTCTTTATGGAATCGCCTAAAAGTTATCGTGCCGGCTATGACCCGGAGGATAAAGAAAAAGGAGGGAACGGATATATTCCCATCACTCTCCAATATCGCCCATATACCGCAACAACAGCACGTGAACACAGCATTGCTACAGACCCGTTTGACGGCAATACAGACCGTTCATATCGCGGAAAGAGTGTTAAAACCATGAATGAGTGTGAACTCGACATTCTCGAAAGCGTCCGCCGACAAATGGGAGACCGACCGGTAATTGTTATCATGGCAATGAACAATCCGACCGTAATGACCGAAGTTGAGCCACTCGCAGACGCAATACTAATCGGTTTCAGCGTTCAAAATCAGGCTTTCCTCGACCTCATCTCAGGCAAAGCCGAGCCTTCGGCACTCCTCCCGTTTGAACTACCTGCATCAATGGAAGCTGTCGAACGACACTGTGAAGACCGACCCCACGACATTACCCCATACACCGACGCTGACGGAAACACTTACTCCTTTGGCTACGGACTAAACTTCCAAGGTAAAATCAATGATGCCAGAGTAACACGCTACGCAAAACAATAAAAACTTAGATAGCATTCTAATGATGAATAAAAATACATTAATTTGTATGTTATTTGCCTTACTACTTGTTTCATGTGGTAAAACAAATAATGGCACCATGAATGTAGCGACCTATAATATACGCATTATCAACAAACAAGACAGCATCGATGGCAATGGATGGACTCTACGACTTCCACACATAGCTAAACTTGTGAAATTTCATGAGTTTGATATATTTGGAACTCAAGAGGGTTTGAAACCGGCGTTAGACGACTTGAAATCAATTCTACCCGGCTATGATTATATTGGTGTTGGTGCCGACAACGGAGCTGATGCCGGCGGTCACAACGCAATCTTTTATGACACAGATAAATTTGACTTGCTTGACGACGGAACTTTCTGGCTTTCAGAGACACCCGACACGGTATCGTTTGGATGGGACGCAGCCTATCGACGAGTTTGCACATGGGGTATATTTAGACACCGCGATTCCAATTTCCGATTCATCTATTTTAACCTCCACTTGGATCACATCGGATCAATCGCTCAAGCCGAAAGCTCAAAACTCATACTCAGCAAAATAAAGGAAATGCCCGAATCTCTTCCGGTAGTTTTAAGCGGAGACTTCAACGTTGACCAAAATAGCGAAAGCTACCAACTTATAAATGAATCGGGAGTGTTATGCGATGCCTACAACACAGCACTTCTTCGCTACATTAATTCCTCGACTTTCAACAATTTCGATCCAAACGGTTCTTTCATGACTTCGACAGGTGATTTTCAACGCATCGACCACATATTTTTATCTCCCGATTTTAAAATCCAAAGATATGGAGTACTAACTGACACCTACCGTAACCAATTGCCTGACAGCACAATCACTGTGCGAGTTCCTTCAGACCATTATCCCGTTGTGGTAACCGTAAAAATCTAAACTTTTATCAATTTCAGCCGCATTACCAACCGTACTCGGCAACCGACTTAAACCGGTTTAAACAGTTTGTTTATATCGGTTACAAAGTCGTTAAACATATTCTTAATCGGAGTTACAATCGGTTTGAATTCAGTGTTTTTAGGCGATGCGTAGAGTTTGATTCCGCCGTGATTACATTGTATTTGTATAGCTCGCTCCATAACCAATGGTTCGCCATCAATATGAACAGGTCCGTCAGAGTTACGGGTAATCACAGCCGTTGGAGCCCTAAACGTATGAATCATAACGTTTTTGTTTATGTATCCTGTCATCAGGTCAAGACCAAATGCAGCCGCATCGGCGGGAGTTCCGGCATGAACGATTGTAAAATCAAGCAAGCCATCGGTTATTGATGCCTGTGGGGCGATATATGCGTTGTTGCCATATTGCGAGGCATTGCAAACAGCAATCAAAAAGGCTTTCTCAGTCAAGACCTTACCGTTGGCACTGATTGTATATTCTTGGGGTTTATAATTCAAATATTCATCAATCGCGCTTTTAATATACATCATCTTACCGCGACGGTTCTGGCGGGCAAATCGATGACTAACCGCCGCATCAAATCCAACGCCAAACGTACAAAAAAATGGGCGATTGTTTACTTCGCCATAGTCACAATCGACAATATTTCTTTGAGAAATAATATCAACGGCGCGATCAATATCCATCGGAATATTAAGATGTCGAGCCAACCCGTTACCCGAGCCTGCCGGAATGATTCCAAGCGCAACATTTGTATTGCACAATCCTGAAGCTGTCTCGTTGACTGTTCCGTCACCCCCAATGGCTACTACCGAATGGAACTCTTTTGCCGCCGCCTCACGCGCCAACTCGGTTGCGTGTCCCGGTCCGGTTGTAAATTTGATTTCCACATCAAATCCAAGCTCGGCAAGCCGTGACTCTATACGTTCAGCCACCCCTTGCTTACCGCCGGTGCCCGAAATCGGATTTATGATGAGTAATGTTCTTTCCATCCAGTTTAAAAGGTGGGTTAATATACTTTTGAGACTGCAAAATTACAAATAATTATTCATTATTGAAAATTACGACTACGCCACTCCAAAAACTTGTGTGAATTTAGAAATATCGACTATTACAATTAAATAATCGCATATCACCATCTTTAGCTTAAAACATTAAGGGAAAATATATTTATATACAGCCACTTATAAATTGAAAGCATAATATACAATCAATTTTTCACAGACATAAAAGCATTACTTTCATATTTTTTATTTAAATTTGTGCTATAAAGTAATTTATCTATTAAAGTTATGAAATATTTACCAATCACTAAAATATTTGTTGCCATAGTCTCTTTTTTATCGATTATCGGAGTCAATGCGCAAGATGCAAAATGGATAATCGCAAACGACACTCTGTGTAACAAAACCAACACTTGGGTCGAGTTTGAAAAGAATTTCGACTTGAAAAAGAAGCCCCAAGAAGCTTTCGTAAAGATTGCCGCCGACTCAAAATATTGGTTATGGGTAAATGATTCATCGGCTGTTTTTGAAGGGAGTTTGAAACGCGGACCAAATCCTAAAGACGGTTATTATGATATTGTCAATATTGCTCCTTATTTAAAGAAAGGTAATAATAGTCTCAGAATATTGCTCTGCTATTTTGGCAAACCGGGATTCTCTCACAACGACAGCGGTAAAGCAGGTTTAATTTTTGATGGTAAAACAATCGGCTTGGTCAGCGACAGCACTTGGCTCAGCCGACGATTACCCGAATATGGTACCGCCGGTCTCCCTATAACAAACTACCGACTTTCTGAATCAAACATACGTTATGACGCTCGATTAGAGGGTTCTTCAACATTTAAACCGTCAGTTGAAATCGGCAAATGGGGTGATCAACCGTGGAACAACCTTGTAGAGCGACCTATCCCACAATGGAAAAATCACGGAATAATCTATGTCAATCCCGAAATCAAGACCGACGAAAAGGGTAACAAAATTTTATCGGTTCGACTCCCCTACAATATGCAAATGACACCGGTAATCGAGTTATCTGACCCACTGGGTGGCACGGAGATTAAGTTGGAAACAGACCATGTCAGAGGTGGTAGTGCCGAATGTGTCAGAGCTGAATATGTCACCAAACCGGGTACTCAAAAATATGAATCGCTCGGATGGATAAACGGTGATGTTTTGAATATCATCTATCCCGAGAACTCGGCTGCAACAATTAGCAAAGTCGGCTATCGCGAGACCGGATATGACACCGATTTTGAGGGTAGTTTTGTAAGTAACGACACTACAATCAATCGTTTTTGGGACAAAGCAATGCGCACATTGTACGTCAACATGCGCGATAACTATTTCGATTGTCCCGATCGTGAAAGAGCCCAATGGTGGGGCGATGTGACAATATTGATGGGGCAAAGTTTCTATCAATTATCACCTAAAGCAAATGCATTGATAAAGAAGGCGATACATGAGTTGGTCAACTGGCAAAAGACTGACGGAACACTCTATGCCCCGATCCCGGCTTCAAACTGGAATCGCGAGCTTCCTGCCCAATCACTTGCTGCAATCGGTCCTTACGGATTTACATATTATTATCTCCATACTGCCGATTCAATTACCATGCGCCACGTATATGAACCTGTCAAACGCTACCTCAACTTATGGGAACTTGACTCTGACGGACTGACTGCCGAACGCAAAGGCGGATGGGCATGGGGCGACTGGGGCACAAATGCCGACATGAGATTAATCCTTGCCGCATGGCACTATCTTGCACTCAAATCATCTATTCAGCTTGCCGAACTAAATGATCTCAAAGAAGATATTCCGTCTTATCAGGCAAGAATGGACAGCATCGCAACAGCGTTCAACAAATGCTGGAACGGATATGCCTACCGTCATCCGTCTTATCAAGGTGCAACCGACGACCGTGTGCAAGCAATGGCAGTATTGACCGGAATCGCAGACAGCACAAAATATGACAAGATTTTCAAATTATTTGAATCTCAGGAATATGCGAGTCCATACATGGAAAAATATGTACTCGAAGCATTAATGAAAATGGGACACGGCGACTATGCGGTCAAACGATTCAAGAAACGTTTTAACGATATGATTGCCGACACAACTCACTCAACACTCTTTGAAGGCTGGCAGGAAGGCGGATATGGCGGCGGTTCGACAAATCACGCCTGGAGTGGAGGTATGTTGACAGTAATCGCCGAGAACATTTGTGGATTACGTCCGCTCACTCCCGGTTGGAAAACCTTTATGGTAAATCCTAATCCGATATTGAGCGAATGTAATATCGAAGTACCGTCGGTTTCCGGACTGATTAAAGAATCATTTAAAGACACAGATAAAGAATTTACACTCATGCTTACCGTTCCTGACGGCACAAAAGCGACCGTAATACTTCCCGAAAGCAATTATGCAGAAGTTAAACTTAACGGTAAAACAATCAATATAGACGAGCTGCAACCGTTGGGAAAAGGGACTTACACCTTTAAATGCGTAAAAAGTCTGTAAGAAATCAAATTTACAAAACCGCTCTTATTTTTTAGCAAGTCGGTCACTCAAAATAAGACCGACCAAAATAAGCGCGCATCCCATATAGCCTACGAGCGATATTGTTTCATGCAGAATCAAATAGGCAAGCACAAGGGTTACAACTGATTGAAGATAAAGGTAATTATTTGTAACGATTGCGCCTAACGCAGAGGTAGCTTTAGAGAAAAAGAAGAAACCGAGAAGCGAACAGCAAATGCCGAGGAATGTGATATTCAGCAACACTCCGGGACGCATCAAAACTTGCATACTGCTCATTTCGGGCTCGGCTATTAAAAATGGTATTGCAGTTAAAAGTCCGTAAAAAAATGTTTTACGGGTTATGAAAAGCGCGTCATAGTAGGCATTTACCTTTCTCAAAATGATACTATAAAACGCAAAACTGAATGCGGCAGACAAGGCAAGCAAATCGCCGAACGGCATAATCTGGAAATTAAATCCTGAGTTAAAAATCACACAGCTTACTCCGACAATCGCGACGAGCGAACCGAGATAGACACCTTTTGCAGGACGCTCGTTACGATAAAATACGCCAATCAACAATGTAGTCAACAACGGACTGATTCCTGTAATTAGCGACACGTTTGCCACATAGGTATATTTAAGAGCAAAATTTTCAGCGATAAAGTAAATTGAACCTGAAGTCAAGCCACACAACGCCAATAAAATTTCATCACGCAAATTGTTTGCCCAAAGCCTTTTGTGACTGACAAAAATAATAAAGAAATAGGCTAACAAGAAGCGGTAGATATATATTTCAACAGCATGGAGCCCGTTATCAAGCAAGACTCTCGTTGACACAAACGACGACCCCCAGAAAATAATTGTAGTTAGGGCCGCCAAGTGAAACCAAACAAGTTTATTATGTGACAAAATAGACGATTTATCAGTGTCTGACATGGTTTATTGAATAACGAAAATATATCTATGTTCAATTTTTTTTGCAAAATTAGCAACTTTTTTTGTGTCATCAAAAACAAGTTGGTGTTATTTTTTGTATTAATATCAAGAATACCTCATCGGTAATCTAAAGCAAAAACGTAATTTATTAAACTTAAACTATACAGATTATGCGAACTCTCAAAACAACAGTGGTGGCTTTATTAGCCGGATGTATGCTATTTACAGGTTGTCAAATGACTAAAACCGGTAAAGGTGCTTTGATCGGTGGTGGTGGCGGTGCTGCTCTCGGTGCTGGTATCGGTGCCCTCATCGGTGGTGGTAAAGGAGCCGGTATCGGTAGCGCAATCGGTGCGGCTATCGGAGCCGGAGCCGGGACACTCATCGGTCGCAAAATGGATAAACAGGAAGCTGAACTCAAAAAACAGCTTGCCGAAAATGCACAGGTTGAACAAGTTACTGATGCAAACGGACTTCAGGCAATCAAAGTTACATTTGCAAGCGGTATTCTTTTCCCAACTAACGGGACCACAATCAGCGCTAATGCCAGCCGTGAGCTTTCAGAGTTTGCACAATCACTCATACAGCATCCCGGAACCGACGTTCAAATTTATGGTTTTACCGATAACACAGGCTCAATGGCTGTTAACCAACGTGTTGCAAACGGACGTGCCGACTCAGTGTTAAGCTATCTCGCTCAATGTGGTGTCGCTCCCACACGAATGAGAGCACAAGGCGTGCCGATGGCTGACTATGTAGCATCAAACGAAACCGCTGCCGGACGTGCGCAAAACCGCCGTGTTGAAATCTATATCACAGCCAGTCCCCAAATGATTCAACAGGCTGAAGCCGGTACACTTCAATAAACATTCCATACATATTATAATATAATGGTGTGTCAATCAGGCACACCATTTTTTTTATTTGAGCATCTATTTTACACAATTAAGGATTTTTTTCATTAATGATTAAAAATTGGTGGTAAAATGTATGGAATTATTGAAAAAATAATTGTAAATTTGCGCCAATATTTATAAAATATGAAACAAGTACAATACAACGGGCTGACATTTGTGCCCTTTATCACCAAAGAGGAAATAGCCAAACGCGTTAGAGAAATCGCAGCCGACATCAAAACCGACTTTGACGGCTCGGTTCCGTTGTTTATTTGTGTGTTAAACGGGGCATTCCCATTTGCCGCTGACCTGTTCAGAGCCGTTGATATGGATGCCGAAATCACTTTTATTCGCCTGAAAAGTTATCAAGGCACAGAAACATCGGGAAAAGTAAAAGAGATTGTCGGCTTGAGCGAAGATATAAAAGGGCGCGATGTAATTATTATCGAAGACATCGTTGATACCGGACATACGTTGGCTAAACTTGTAGCCGATCTCAAGCAAAAAGAACCGGCACGAATGAAAATCGCCACTCTGCTTTTCAAACCTGAAGCAGAACGTAACGGCGTTAAACCCGACTATGTAGGCTTCTCTATAGATCCTCGTTTCATCATCGGTTACGGACTCGACCTCGACGGTATGGCTCGTAACCTCGAAGACATCTACGTCTTGAAACAAGACTAAAACAATTTTATAAACCAAGATATAGAATCACAGAAAAATGTTTAATGTAGTTATTTTTGGAGCTCCCGGTAGCGGAAAAGGAACCCAAAGCGAAAACCTTATCAATGAATATGGTCTTTACCACATCTCAACCGGTGAGGTACTTCGTGACCATATCGCCCGCGAAACAGAGCTCGGCAAAATTGCGCAAAACTATATTTCACAAGGTCAACTTATTCCCGACGACCTGATGGTCAATATACTCGAAGACCTCCTTGATAAAAATCCTAACGACACTGCTAAAGGTGTAATTTTCGATGGATTTCCCCGTACTGTTCCTCAGGCTAAGGCTCTCACCAACATGCTTTCAAAAAGGGGATCTAAAGTTCACGCAGTTGTAGGTCTTGAAGTGAACGACGATGAACTCGTTGATCGTATTCTTAAACGCGGACGTGAAACCGGTCGTTCTGATGATAATCTCGAAACTGTCAAAAAACGTCTCGATGTTTATCACAACCAGACACTACCCCTTCGTGATTACTACACCAAAGAAGGGAAATATCATGCTATTAAAGGTTCGGGAGAAGTTTCTGAAATTTTCAAAACTATCAAAGATAAACTTGACCCTATCAAAAACGCATAAATATCATCTCATCTATCCATAATAATCATCTCATAACGTAGCTAATCAAAAACGGCTCCCCTCCTCTGCGAAGATAAGGGAGCCGTAATTATTTTATCTAATGAAAGAGTTTTAGAATAATTTTATTTTGAATTGATATTCTGAATCAATTCAACATCGGGGACGATAAAAATTTCAAGACGACGGTTTTTAGCACGATTACGTCTTGAAATATTAGGCGCCAAAGGGTCGCCTGATCCAAGTCCATAATGACGCACCGACCCGACGTTTTCAACGTTTTGCTCAAACCATTTGCTAACTGCCAAGGCTCGTTGGTCTGACAATTTTTCAATATAATCCTTGTCACCGGTGTCGTCAGTGTGTACGGCAAGCAAAATTTTATAACGTCCGGGAGTGCGAAGATAAGCACCGAACGGTTCGAGCAATTGTCGCGCATAAACCTCTTGCAAAGCGGTTTCGTTAGGCGCAAACATTTTTTCGGTTGGAATTGTGACAATCAAAACCTGTCCGTTTCTTGTTGACTTAACATCATATCCCAAATGATGAAGCGACTCGGCTTGATTCATCATCGAGGCTTTAACCGCGTTTGCCAATTTGTCAGGAACCACAGGTGTGGCAATTTCTGTCGTTAAAAGATGTTCATCAGGATCGGCAGTCACAACCTTATTTTTATTGTTATTTGCATTTACAGTAGCATTTGACGGTTTTAGACGTTTAAAGAACTGCGCATCAGCCTGAGAACAAGAGAGTAACGCAGCGACAATAAACAATGCTTTAAATATTCGTGACATATATAAATATGTGTATATTTAATTATTCTTCAAGTGACGATTCATATTCAAGTTCAGCTTCGACAAGAGCTCTCACATATTGAGGGTCGAGTTTAGCAGCTTTATCTTTGCGCAACATCCTTGTGACATAATCAGTCAGGTCGCTAACGATGTCTTCATCAGCATCGTCATCTTCTTCCATATCAATTTCAAGCATGCCGTTTTCTTCATAGTACTCCCAAATAATATCGAGTACATTGAACAGTTCGTCATCGTCATATATCGAAGCGACTTCAGCAGGAAGCGCACTTTTCATCTGCTTTACAGCCTTATTTTCATCAAATTCTTTCATAGAACAATTTTAAATTTGACTATAAAGTTAGCTATTATATTTATAAAACCGACAATTCTCCCCTCTTTTTTGTGAAAATTTAAGGAATTGGAGTAAAGAAAACCGCAAAATAACATTGACTTTACTAAAATAATGAGTTTCTCTTATTGGAATGAATCTTAAAATATACTATCTTTGCAACAGATTGATAAGTTATCAATCGTTACATATTTGAAAATCGAAGCGTTTTGTCTTCCTCTTGTACGTGAAAAGCGTCGGAAACTATTTCACTTACATAGACAAGAGATGGCTAAACGGTCTTCACGCATACGCGTGGGCTGTTCAATTCCACATCTGTCTATATAAGGTATTCCGACCACCTTCACGTAAAGACGTGGCATTGCAGTTCCACGCTTCTATCGTTTTAATGCACTTATGGCAACTGGAGTGCAATAAAAATTAAGGTATGAAAAGAATCTTAATTAACCTTCTTATTACTCTAATCGCATTGGTAGCTAATGCAGAAAAAGACGTAACACAATTCCTCGGAATTCCTGTCGATGGAACAAAATCTGAAATGATTCAAAAACTTAAAGCGAAAGGATTCAAAACATCCTCGACAGATCCCGAATTCTTAGAAGGTGAATTTAATGGAACTCCTGTAAAAATTACAGTTGTTACAAATGGAAATAAAGTTTGGAGGATTGCTGTTTTTGACGAAATTAAACTTAATGAACAATTAATAAAGAACAGATTTAACAATCTATGTTATCAGTTTCTAAATAACGGTAAATACTCCACCATTCCAGAATTATGCAAGCTGATTCCCGAGGATGAAGATGTCAAATATGAAACTATTGTGCATAACAAAGAATATCAAGCATTATTCTTTCAAAAATCAGCAAATTACGATGACGAATTAAGGTCATTCTATTTAACAAAATATTCTCCAGAGGAATTAAATAATCCTACAAAAGAAATCGAGGATTATCTCCCAATTATGGAACTCTATTATATACGCGATAATTGCCTTCATAAAAATGTATGGATAAAAATCATTGAACTGAATGGTAAATATAATATTGCGATATTTTATGACAACGAAAAAAATAAAGCTAATGGCGAAGATTTATAAATATATTAAATATGTAGGTTTTATCATTATATTTCTTTTAACCGGATGTGCATCTATGCGTCCGCCTATTATTAATACATATAATGATTCGATCAATAATTATAGATATTTTTATATCTCGCCAACTAGTGACTATACTTCAAGTTCAGGAATCTACGGGAACAAGTATCTTGTATATGGTGGAGTAATGAAATCTACAAATCCGGCATCTGTTATTTCAGGGATCCTCTTTAAAAATGGATTTATTCAAGTAAATGAAATCATTCCTGAACATAAAGATGAGACAATGATCGTAAACTTCGCTGAAACAGGACGACGTAATGTAAATCTTGGATATTCAATAGAGGTATCTATCCAATTTATTTCAGCGCAATCCCAAACTCCTATATGCGTTTGCACTGCCGAAGGGCAAGGTGAGACAGAAGCGGATGATGTCAGAATAGCCATTCAGCGAGCATTGGATCCTTTATTTAAAACGAAATAAATACACTTACTAATAATAAATGACTCTGAATTGACCTCGGAGTCATTTTTATTTTAGTTTTATTAAATACCGATTTATAATAGCCTAAATTTGTTAAAATGTCTATAATTAATTGAGGAGAATGAGTGTTTATTTTGAAAAAAAGCCGTAAATTTGCAAAATAAATCAGCGAAAAAGATATAATAAGCTATAAATCAATCAATTAACTACATTTTTCATAATGAACCTTATTACCCTTTTATCGCCACACAATTTAGACTTGGGAGCGACAATTATATTGTACTCTTTCGTTATTGCGGTCGGATTGTGTCTTGGCAAGTTAAAAGTCAAAGGTGTGTCTCTCGGCGTAACATTCGTGCTGTTTGTCGGCATTGTAATGGGATCATACGGCTATGAAGTTGACACACAAGTTTTAAAATTTGTCCGGGAATTCGGCTTAATCTTGTTTATTTTTGCCATCGGTCTGCAAGTGGGACCCGGTTTCTTCTCATCGTTCCGCGAAGGTGGCGTCAGGCTTAACATTCTCGCTGTATCGGCAATAGCGTTAAACGTTATTATCGTTCTTATAATATATTTTATTGAAGGTGGAAACACTTCGATAAGCGCACTCGTCGGCATCATGTCGGGAGCAGTAACCAATACACCGGGTCTTGCCGCCGCTCAGCAAACAGTCGGTAATATAGAGGCTGAAAACCTGATGGCTATGGGATATGCCGCCGCTTATCCTCTCGGTGTTGTCGGAATCATTGTCGCCATGTTTATCATAAAAGCGATTTTTAGAATACGTGTCGAAGACGAAATTCGTCAAATTGAAGAATATCAGGAAAACAGCCAGCTCAAGCCCTATTTGATGACTATCGAAGTTACAAACAAGCTTGTTGACGGCATGACCATCCAAAAACTTCATCAAATTATAAATTGCAACTTTGTGGTTTCACGATTGATGAAAGCCGACGGCTCGATTGTCATACCAATGTCAACGACTGAAGTTAACCTTGGCGACCGTCTATTAACTGTACTTTCAGCAACCGACAAAGAACGTTTTTCAGCCCTCATTGGTATTGAAAGTGATGTTGACCTTGAAGAAGCATCACCAACAAACGTGGTATCACGCCGCATTTTGGTAACTCAGCCTTCTTATAACGGTGTTACACTTGGCTCACTCCGTCTTCACAAAGGTTATAGTCTGAACGCCACCCGCGTAAACCGCGCCGGCGTGGACCTTCTCGCCGAACCGGGACTTCGTCTTCAAATCGGCGACCGTATTACAGTTGTTGGTCCGCTTGAAGATATCGACCGTCTTGCCCAGAGCATGGGTAATTCGATGAAACGTCTTAACCAACCAAATCTCATCACAATCTTTGTGGGTATTCTTTTTGGTATTCTGGTAGGGTCAATCAACGTTGGTTTCGGTATGAAACTCGGACTTGCCGGTGGACCACTTGTTGTTGCGATATTAATGAGCCGCTTCGGTTATAAATTCAAACTCGTTACATATACCTCAACTTCGGCATCGATGATGCTACGCGAGATTGGCATCTGCTTGTTCCTTGCATCGGTCGGTATATCTGCAGGACAAGGATTTGTTGACACCGTCTTTAATGAAACAGGTATGTGGTGGGTAATCTGGGGATTCATAATCACTATCATTCCGTTGATAATTGTCGGATGCGTTGCCCGCTGGAGATATAAAATAAACTATCTAACCATAATGGGTTTGTTCTCGGGTGGTTATACCGATCCCCCGGCACTTGCGTATGCCAACAACTCGACAGCCAACGATGCACCTGCGGTTGCATACGCCACAGTTTATCCGTTGACAATGTTCCTTAGAGTTGTTGCCGCTCAAGCCTTGATTCTTTGCTTGGCATAAGAAAGACTATTCTCCATTTCATCACATAAAACATCAGAAACGAGGTTTGACAGTTGATGTCGAACCTCGTTTTTTAACTAAAAAAATGTAATTTGGCTTCGAAATTTAGTTTTTAAACTCAAAAACCGCCGGTTAGACGTTTTATTTTTGTGAAAAATGGCTGAAACTCCGTTTTTTTTCGTACCTTTGCACTAATTTTGAAGTATATAAAGAATAAGAAAAATTTATGAATCCAATCAAAAAAACCATCACGCTGCCCGACGGTCGCGAGATTACGCTCGAAACCGGCAAACTTGCAAAGCAAGCTGATGGAGCTGTTGAATTAAGAATGGGAGGCACAATGCTTCTCGCTACAGTCGTCACCGCTAAAGACGCTGGAGAAGGGGTCGATTTTATGCCTCTTCAAGTTGAATACAAAGAAAAATTTTCTTCGGCAGGTCGCTTCCCCGGCGGTTTCACCAAACGCGAAGGTCGCGCATCTGATTACGAAATCCTTACCGCACGTCTTGTTGACCGTGTACTCCGTCCTCTCTTCCCCGACAATTACCACGCTGACACTTTTGTAAACATCACTCTATATTCTTCTGACGGTCAGGACATGCCCGACGCACTCGCCGGACTCGCCGCTTCAGCTGCTCTTGCAGTAAGCGACATTCCTTTCAACGGACCGATTTCAGAAGTACGTGTTGCTCGCGTTGACGGACAATTTGTCATCAACCCAACCTTTGAACAACTCGAAAAAGCCGACATGGAACTCATGGTCGGTGCAACATACGATAACATTATGATGGTAGAAGGCGAAATGAACGAAGTTTCTGAAGCAGACCTTCTCGCCGCTCTCAAAGCAGCTCATGATGCAATCAAACAGCAATGTCTCGCTCAGATTGAACTCGCCAAAGAAGTTGGTTCAACTGAAAAACGCGAATACTGCCACGAAGTAAACGATGAAGATCTTCGTCATGATGTTCATGAAAAATGTTATGATAAAGCATACGCCGTAGCTAAAACCGGCTCGGCCGACAAACACTGGCGCATGAATGCATTTGATGCAATATGCCAGGAATATATCGACTCTCTTCCCGAAGAAGAACGCGAAGAAAAAACTCCGCTTGTAAAACGCTACTATCACGATGTAGAAAAAGAAGCGATGCGGCGCTGTGTTCTTGACGAAGGTATTCGTCTCGACGGTCGTAAAACAACTGAAATTCGTCCTATCTGGTGTGAAGTCGACTACATTCCCGGACCTCACGGATCGGCTGTCTTCACCCGTGGCGAGACTCAGTCACTTGCGACTGTGACCCTCGGAACCAAACTCGATGAAAAAATTCTTGATGACGTTCTCAATCAGGGTCGCGAACGATTCCTCCTTCACTACAACTTCCCTCCTTTCTCAACCGGTGAAGCTAAACCCGTTCGTGGTGTAGGACGTCGTGAAATCGGTCACGGTAATCTTGCTCACCGCGCACTCAAACGTATGTTCCCCGATGATTTCCCATACGTTTGTCGTGTAGTCAGTGACATTCTCGAATCAAACGGTTCTTCATCAATGGCAACCGTATGTGCAGGTACACTTTCACTGCTCGATGCCGGTGTTAAGATGAAACGCCCTGTCAGTGGTATCGCAATGGGGCTTATCTCTGACGGAAACAAATATGCTATCCTTTCTGACATTCTTGGTGACGAAGACCACCTTGGCGATATGGACTTCAAAGTTACAGGTACTCGTGAAGGTATCACCGCAACCCAGATGGATATCAAGTGCGACGGTCTTTCTTATGAAATTCTCGAACGCGCCCTCAACCAAGCTCGCGAAGGTCGTCTCCACATTCTCGACATCATCGAACAAACTATCCCCGCACCTCGTGAAGACTACAAACCCCACGTTCCACGCATTGTCACTATGACAATTCCGAAAGAACTCATCGGTGCAGTTATCGGTCCGGGTGGAAAAATTATCCAAGGTATCCAGGAAGAAAGTGGTGCTACTGTTTCAATTGACGAAATTGACGAAGGCGGATATATCGAAGTTGCGGCTGCAAACAAAGAGTCAATCGACAAGGCTCTCGAAATGATAAACGCAATCGTTGCTCTCCCCGAAGAAGGCAAAACATATACCGGTCAAGTAAAATCAATTCTTGAATTCGGTGCATTCGTTGAATTCATGCCCCACCGCGAAGGACTTCTCCATATCTCTGAAATCTCTTGGAACCGTATCCCCGATATGGAATCATCAGGTATCAAAGAAGGAGATACAGTTGAAGTTAAACTTCTCGAAATTGACAAGAAAACCGGTAAATATCGTCTTTCTATGCGTGCTCTTCAACCAAAACCCGAAGGCTATGTTGAACGCGAACGCGCACCTCGCGACAACCGTGACCGCGGTCCTCGTCGTGACCGCAATGATCGTGGTCCCCGTCGTGACAACCGTGACCGTGGCGACCGCGCGCCCCGCTTTAACAACGAAAATAACGAGGGTAACAATAACAACTAATCTATCCTCAACAAAAATAGTTCGAGAGGTCGTGATATTCATCACGACCTCTCGTTTTTTTAGTTAAAAAAGGAAGCTGTTTTCTCAAACAACTTCCTTCAAGAAAAAGAAAATTTTTCTATTATTAAAATTTAATTGATGGGAGTCGATGATGCAGTCGGAACCGTTGTCATTGAAGGAAATTTTGCTTCCCAACCAAGAGCCGAAGCACCGAGTACGGCAGCATCAGCTTCTTTGAGTTCCGAACTCAAAAGGCGAACCTTGTTTTTCCAGATACCAAGCATATTCTTTTCCATCGAATTTTTAATTGGCTTGATCAAGAGATCACCACTCTTGGCAAGACCACCAAAAAGGATAAATGCTTCGGGAGCTGAGAATACAGTCATGTCGGCAAGTGCCGCACCAAGAATATCGCCTGTATATTCAAAAATATCTTTAGCCAGACGGTCACCGGCTACCGCAGCGTCATAAACATCTTTTGATGTAATTTCATCAACAGGAATGTTGCGGAGCAATGAATCGTCGTTTCTGATTTCGAGGAATTCGCGAGCCGTGCGAGCCACACCGGTTGCCGAGCAATAAGCTTCAAGACAGCCTGTGCGTCCGCATCCACAGAGACGTCCGTTTGTACGTTTTACAATCATGTGACCGAGTTCACCCGCAAAGCCATCATGACCATAAACGAGCTGTCCATTGATTACGATACCTGAGCCAACGCCTGTTCCAAGAGTAATCATAATGAAATCCTTCAGACCACGAGCTGCGCCATAGGTCATTTCACCAATTGCAGCGGCATTAGCGTCATTTGTTATAGCGACAGGAATACCGAACTTCTCGCTGACAAGCTGAGCCAAAGGTATAGGAGTTGGCCACGGCAAATTTACGCCATCTTCAATTGTACCGGTAAAATAGTTTGCGTTTGGCGCGCCTATACCGATACCGTGAATTTTATCATGAGCGCCTGACTCGTCAATAAGTTTAGAGAGCTCATGGTGGAGTTCATCAATATAATCGTTGATATTACTGTGCTTTGCTGTTTTAATTGAAGAACTTGCGAGAACAATTCCGCGAGCATCAACAATACCAAAAACTGTGTTGGTTCCGCCGATATCTATACCGACTACATAAGGTTTACTCATGATTTTTAGTTTTATAAAAATGTATGAAGATTTAATTTTATAATCGCAAAGTTAGTAAATTATTTGACAAAATGATATTCAGGCCCTTATTTTTTGTCACAATTATAATTATATAACATTTAACAAAACATTTTTGGCTTCAAAATCGTTTTTATATTACGTTAAACTAAATAAACAATTTATGAGTTGGAAGGGTATAAGCTTTCTCGGAATAGCTTTTTCATCATTACTATGCTTTAATCAAACTGCTGTCGCTCAAAAACATATGACCGATATTCAGCGTGATTCGTTGATAAAATCTCACCATATCATGTATTTTGGCGAGGGGTCTCAGCCGTCGCGTGACTCAGTTGAGAACCAGATTTTACGATTTTATGTCGATCAGTTCCGTCATTTTTCTGACCCATTGGCACCTTATTTCCTATTTATGAGTCGTGACACTCAGCTCGCGATGGGTATAGGCGGTTGCGTCAGAATGAGAGGCTGGTATGATTGGGGTGGAGCCATTCCTGCAAACGGATTTGCGCCCTATCTTATTCCTATGACCAAGAATCCGTTGCGCATGCGAGCATTGGGTACTACCCCGGCAGGAACCTGTCTGTTTTATCGCGTAATAGGTCGCAATAAGGCACTCGGGCAATATCAAGTTTATATCGAGGCAAACTTCAACGGATATTCTTCCCGTGATTTCCAACTCAAAAAAGCATACGCCGTTTTAAACGATGTTACAATCGGTTATGCCAACTCAACTTTCAGCGATCCCGCTGCACTCCCCCCAACTGTCGATGCGTCAGGTCCGAACTGTAAAATGAGTGCGACATCAGTGCTTGTAAGATGGATGCACGACTTTAAAAAAGGTTTTACAATTGCTGCCTCTGTTGAAACTCCCGATACTCACATCACTCCCGTTGCCGGTCAAACAGCAGCTGTTACAGACTATGTCCCCGATATTGCCGCTTTTACCCAATTTGCCTGGGGTTCAAGTAACCACATTCGTTTTGCCGGTATAATGCGCTTCATTCCTTATCGCAATTTACTGAAAGAACAAAATCATAATGTTGCAGGTGGTGGCATGCAACTTTCAGGAGTTGTCCATGCAGCAACTCAATGGACTTTCTATGGATGTATCAACGGTGGTAAAGGCTTTCAATCGCTTGGAGGCGACTGGCTGATGGGTAATTATGACCTCATCGCCGACCCGAAAAAAGCGGGTGTAATGAAAACTCCATGGGGTTATGGAGGATATGCAGCCGTTCAATATAACTTCCGCCCCAATATCTTTGCCTCAGCAACCTTTGGCGGCGCAGCATATCGCCCCGGCAAAATGGCTGAGCCAACCGAATATGATAACGGTTTGTATATGGCAGCCAATGTTTATTGGAACGTTACAGCTCGCATCCAGGTTGCCGCCGAGTTCAATCTCGGACGTCGCGAAAACTTTGATGGTGACAAAATGTGGGCACGTCGCGCCGGACTTATGGCTCAATTCTCATTCTAAAAAATATTACAATAAAAACAACGGAGATGACTATCATCTCCGTTGTTTTTATTGTTTAATTAGAGCCTGTGTTATAGTTTCGCCATTTTTCAATCATTGCCGTCATGTCTTCGGGCACGGGCGATTCAAAAAACATCTCCTTACCGGTTGCGGGATGAACAAATCCGAGAGTTCGTGCGTGAAGTGCTTGGCGGGAACAAATGGCAAAGCAATTTTCAACAAACCGTGCGTAAGACGATGATGTGTTTCCACGCAAAATTTTATCGCCTCCATAACGTGCATCGTTAAGCAACGGGTGTCCGATATGCTTCATGTGAACGCGAATCTGATGAGTTCGACCTGTTTCGAGTACACATTTAACTACTGAAACATATCCTAACTGCTCAATTGTTTCATAGTGAGTGACAGCGTGTTTGCCCATATCGCCGTCCGGGAAGACCGCCATTTGCAATCTGTCGCGCAACGAACGTCCGATATTGCCTTCAATTCGTCCGGCAGCAGGGTCGGGACAACCCCAAACGACTGCTACATATTCGCGTTTGGTAGTCTTGTTGAAGAATTGTTTCCCGAGATGAGTCTTTGCATCGGGAGTTTTGGCTACAACGAGCAAACCCGACGTATCTTTGTCGATGCGATGAACAAGCCCCATACGCGGGTCGCTGACATCAAACCGGGAGTCGTTACGGAAGTGATAGGCTAACGCATTGACAAGAGTTCCGTGATAATTTCCATGTCCGGGATGCACAACCAAACCAGGCGGTTTGTTAACCACTAACAGGTGGTCATCTTCATAGACAATATCAAGGGGAATGTCTTCAGCGATGATTTCACATTCATAGCGCGGGCGATCCATCACGATTGTCACCACGTCGCCGGGCTTAACACGATAGTTACTTTTTACCGGCTTACCGTTAACGAGGATACAACCTGCTTCGGCAGCCTGCTGAATGCGATTTCGCGACGATTTTTGCATGTGGCTGACCAAAAACTTGTCAACACGCAAAAGTGTCTGACCTTTTTCAGCCACAAAACGGAAATGTTCATATAATTCGGCTTCAGCACCATCTCCGCATGTGTCATCAGCAACTGATTCCTCGTCGAGGATATCGTCTATATCGTCTATCAAATCTTCGTTTGATTGATTATTCAAAGCCAATAAGCTAAAATTTATTCGGTTACATGTTCAGTTTCAGCACTTTCAGTGTCGCCATCTTCTTCATCGTCATCGCCTCCGGCTCCATAGCCGAGACCAACTTCGAGAGTGATTTTAGCAGTAATCGGAATTCTCATTCCGGGCGTAAGCGGCAATCCGTTGTAATGTGCGCCAAGCACAA
>CAMWIM010000014.1 GCA_947174335.1 uncultured Porphyromonadaceae bacterium
TTCAGAGCTCACATCATCAGCATTAGATTGGTTTAAAGCTATATAAATAGAGAGCGTGAGAGCCATACTTGTTGCTCATTCCGCTTGTTGAGGCCCTGGAACAGCCCATCTCAGTAGAACGAGCAAACTTGCAGAAGCCTCACGCAGATTATATGTAAAACACATCAACCGCCACCGCTCTCGCGGTCGCAGCCAATGGAATATACATATCCACAGGGCATCTACTGTTTGCTTCATCCTTGACTGAGATTGAAGTTTTCCAGGTTTCAACAAGCCAAGAAGGAGCGTCGAGTAAACGCTTTCTAAAATGTCATTGTATCCCCACCCACATTACCCTCAAGGCTTCTGCGAGTGGAATATAAATGCAAAGATAGAAATAATTTTTGAATTATCAATAAGTTCATCGTCGGCGACGACCAACCAACTTGCCGAAGGCATGTAATACAAATGGGGGGAAGATTTTAAGGTCGTTTGGCGGATGCTCCGGGGAGCATCCCTACTTATCGGACGCACGAGCCTGCGTACCCTACACAATCATGTGCAAGGTCACTCGGATGCTCCGAGTAGCATCCATACAATATGGAGCTGATTATTCGTTGGGGTCGGGAGCCGGGAGTTCTAACTCGGTGGTTAGATCGGGATTGATGTCGGGGTCGGCATTGGGTTCGAGGCTGGGCTCGATGTCGAGGGGTGCATCTTCTTTGATGACATTGTCCCAACGGCGACGACGATTCCATTCAACCAACCAGGCAGTTATGAGGTAGATTATTGCGAGTGCCCACAAGGCGAGGTATTCGGTTGAGTTGGCTTGAAGTGACGCTCCGTTTGAGTTCATACGGATGAAGCCTTCAACACCCCATACACACGGCACGGCGTTTCCTACCCAAATCCAGAATTGACTCATCGCATATCGAGGCCATGTCAAGCCGCAAAGGAAGAGGAAGACAACTGACGTAAACACCACAACCATCAGCGACATTTCGCGTTCTCTAACAAGATATGAAACGGTCATACCAAAGAAGATTGACGCAACAATCAATGGCATCACGAAGAGGAAACATTCTCTAAGGTCTCCAATATGGGGCAAGTTAAACATCCAGGGAATGAAGTGGATGATGTAGAGCACCAAGGGAACATAGATAAACATATAGCAGAATGCTCGTCCGAGAATGCTTGCCGAAATCGAAGCATTAACGGCCTTGGGATCGCGTCCGCGATTGCGTCGGCGACGATCTTCTGATGTACCAATCATAATAGTTACGCCGAGTACAAGACTCTGTTGCAAAATCAATATGACGATGCCGGGGATGACAAATGATGCAAAACCTTGCTCTGTATCGCCAAGCATAATAGCCTCGTTGTTGATGGGCGATCCGCTGATATTGTCGGCAAGGAGACCGGCATCGTTAATCAACTGCTGGCGTATGTTGGCTCCGGTAGCGAGCTGAACGTCGGTCAGCGCATTGAGAAACGAACGATAGCGCAACAACAAGCTCATATCGCTGTAGAACTGAACATGAGCCTGCTCGCCACGTCCTATTTTATGAGAATAGTCGGCAGGGATTTCAAGAATACCATAACAAGCTTTCTCGTTTTTCCATTCACGAGCCTCGTCAAGCGACGACGCATAACCTATTATCTTTATCTCGGGGGTAGCGTCAATCGAGCGAGTCAACTCACGGCTATCGGTTGAACGGCAGTTATCGACCACAGCAACCGGTATATCGCGAGGCACCTCGGGATTATATATTAATGTATATATAATAGGATAGATTAACGGCAGGAAGAAAAAGAAAAGCAACACCGCCTCATCGGTGAATACAAGCTTGATTTCGTTGTATGTCACCTTTACCAGCGATACCGGCCAATTAACTATGTTATGGAAAAACTTTTTCATTTTAGTTTATGGTTTCGGGGGCAACATCAAGGAACATAAACCGGACGTGCCAAATGCTTTTTAAGACGGAACAACAATGGAATATAGGCGAGAGCAAAAATGAGCAATGCCGCGAAATACTCGCGAGAGTAATACATCGGTATTCCATTGAGGGCTTGATCGATATAAATCAAGAAGTAGTAACGGACGGGAAGGATGTAACTGAAGATGCCGACCGCACCATACATCTGATCAACGGGGAACGAGAATCCGGCAATCGAGAATGCAAGAATACCGATCAGCGAGCAGATACTCAACGCCATACGCTCACTTGGAATCACACAGGTAATAAACAGAGCAAATCCCTGACTTGCGATGACAAACATCAACATTGCCAACAGCATAACGCCCCAACTACCGTTCATCGGGAAGTGGTTAAACTTGAAGAACAGGGAGTCAATTGCCAAGCCGACAATCAGGAACACAAGCGTTTGAGGGGCAAGCTTGCCAATGAGCGCCTTGATAATCGAACCATCGGCAGTTGCAAGCCACTTTCTTGATTCACCGGTCTTTATTTCGCTACAAATCGAGAAGACGGTTACGAGAAATATCATAAGTTCCAATGCAGCCGGAACAAATGAGTTGCAAAGGTAATAAGAGTAGTTGGTCCACGGGTTACCCAGCGGATGAACATCTATTACCATCGGTTGTAACAATATCTCGGCTGTTGATTCATCAACACCCATCTGCACAACTTCATTTGCCGCCATCAAACCCGACGAGGTCACGGCGATGGTTCGGAAGCCTTTGTAGGCAAGCGTTCCCGGCACAAAATATGTCATGTTTGAGTAGTAGGTGATGGTCGGTTTATTACCGGCAACCGCATCTTTCTCGAGATTGCGAGGCATATAGAAAAATCCGAAGATTTCACCGTTTCTAACTTTATCGATTGCATCATTAAAGCTTGTCAGTTCCATTGAAATATCGGTCAATTCCTGAGCCTTCAATGAACGTACAAGTTTACGCGACAAAGTAGAGTTGTCAAGATCCACAACAGCTGTAGGCACCTTCAACGGAAGACCTTCAGACATCAACGAAATGAAAAACAACGCCACGGCGAGGGGCACGAGTATCATGGCAAAAAGATAAACTTTTCGTCGGGTGAGTCTCAATACCTCACGTTTAATAGTGGCTATTATTCCCGTTTGCATAATGTGTATCTCGAGATGTTTAACGGTTTCGATTAATCAGTAATCTACTTCTTATTTTTTGTTTGACTTTTTATCTGCCTTAGATGCTTTTTTTGAAGCGGGTTTAGTCGCTTTTTTATCAGCAGCCTTTTTGTCAGCAGCTTTATCTACTTTTTTGTCGTCTTTTTTCTCTACCTTAGCCTGCTTGTCTTCTTTTTTAGATTTTGACCATTTAGCTTTAGGTTTTTCGAGATAGTAAACGACAGTCATACCGGGACGGAGGTCGGGAACATTTTCGAGTGTACGAGCTTTAACTTCAAACGTACGGCTATCCCATTGTCCTGTATTTTTGGTAGCACGCCAAGTAGCGTATGTACCCATATCGTTGATATAGTAGATTTTGACTTTGGTTTTCATTTTGTTGAGGGCGGGAATCATAACTTCAATTACACCGTCCATCTTCATGTCTTTGAGGAATTCCTCACGAACATTGAAGGTGATATATTTCTTGTCGAGTTGAAGAACAGTCATGATCGGAGCACCAATCGAAACGAGTTCGCCAACTTCGGGATAGATTTCTTCAATTTGTCCGTCACAGGGAGCTGTGAGGTATTCGTCTTCGAGGACAGCCTCAACTTCCTGAACACCACCGCGAGCGACTTCGACCATTGCGGCAGCTGAAGTTTTATCTTCTTGCTGAGCACCGGCTTTAGCCAATGAATATTGCTGAGCAGCAGCACCTTCGGCAGCTTTAGCAGCATCAAAAGCGGCTTTAGCTTCATCACGTTTTTGTTCGCTGATTACACCGCCTTGGAAAAGGTTTTCCATGCGCTGATAAGTTTTTTCAGCGATTACGCGGGCTGCGGTTGCCTGTTGAAGTATTTCGTATGCACCTTGAATAACCTGAGAGCGAGCACCTGCATCAATTTTTTTATTTTGAGCAGCGGTTGAAACTTCCATTGCTTTAGCCTGATTCATTTTAGCTTGAGCAATAGATGAGTGAATATGAACGAGTGTATCACCTTTTTTCACACGGTCACCCTCTGAAACATAAAATTGGAGGACACGCCCGGGAAGTTTGCCCGATACTTTAACAGTTGTTGCTTCAGCCTGACCTTCTATGATTTCGGCAGGTTTGTCCATGAACAAAAATCCGGCAAGGGCGAGCAAAAGGACTGCCACGATAATGATGCCGACCGCAACGATCAAACCCGATTCTCTCTGTTTTTCCTCAGATTCGTTATTATTTACTGTATTAGCCATAAGACCTTTGGTATTATATGGTTAGATTTTTATTTATTTCAATTATTTAAGAGTGCCAAGTACTTTTGACAAATAAACATCGCACAAATGAACGTCAATTGAAGCATCGATATTTTCGCTGTTGGCTTTCAGCCAAGCGGTTTGAGCTTCCATGACATTATCGGTTGTCATCACACCCTCTTTAAATCCGAGACGGGCGCAACGTAAATTTTCATCAGCCTTTTTGAGGTTTGACTGGGTCATCTCATAGGTCTTCACAGCTTCTTGAGCCTTGAAGGCAGCCTGGCTGACCTGAAGATTGATTTTTTCTTTTGCATCTTCAAGTTCGAGCTTCATGATAGTTTCGCCCGATCTTGCAGCGCGGTATTTATTGAAGTCGCCACGCCAGTGCCAGATGGGTATTTTCACACCGACACCAACCGAGAAGGCTCCGTTGAATTTCTTTTTGTAGCCATCGAACATATTGGGATTTGAGAATCCGTAGCTACCGAGCAACACGATATTGGGCAGCATGTCAGCTCTTGCAACATTCTTAAGTTGCCCGGTCATTTTGATGCCCAACTCAAGCGCCTTGATATCCTGACGACGTGAATAAACTTCGTTCATATTGTAGGTTGAAGCTACTTCTGAGCTTAAATTAACCTGAGACAAGTCGTCGGCAACCTTGTAGTCGCCATCAACGGGAAGACCACAAAGCTGAGCAAGAGCCATCTTGCACAATGCCACACCGTTTTTGACTTTCACGAGGTCAACATTTGCCTGATTGAGTTTCACATCAACGCTCAACTTGTCGCTGACAGTGGCAACGCCTTGTTTGAGCATAAGATCAACATTTTGATCGAGCGAGTCGAGAAGGTTAACGTAGCTCTCGGCGAGTTTTTGTTTGGCTTCGAGCGAAACAACCTGCCAGTAAGCCGCATCAACAGCGTAAATGATATTTTGAGATTCGTTATCTTTCATTGCTTCGGCAAGCTGTTGGGCAAAGCCGGTCAATTTATTCATCGCAACGATTTTACCACCCATATAAACCGGCTGAGTAAGAGTTACCGCGCCAAAAAATACATGGTGAATATCAAAAGTCATCGCCTCTTTGGGAATGAGCGCAACTTCTGAAGGGATTGGCTGACCGTTAGGTCCGGCAACAGGTTCGCCGGTCACAGGGTTTTTCACCAAGTTAAACTGATAGGACTGAGTAGCCAAATCAAACGACTTGGTCGGCAACAACTGGTCAGAATCAAATATTGATAGGTTTTTCTGGTTATAGGTATAGCCACCCGCAAAGTCAATCGAGGGAAGGTAAGCAGCAAAAGCTTCTTTTTTCTGGTATCCTGCCTGACGAACTTTTTCATTGTTAATCGCCATCTGCTTGTTGTTTTTAAGCGCAAGCTCACGACAACCTTCAAGCGTCAACAAAGTTTCGCCTGTCGGAGCAGTCTGGGCAAACGCGCCCGACGCTGCTGCAATAACAATTGCGGTATAAAGATGAAATCGTTTTAGCATAATGCTTGTGAATTATTAAATATATCCTTTTATTAGAACAAACATAAGAGCATAAAAGTTGCCAAACGTCTGTTTTTATCAGTTATCAAAAGCGTTAACGGTGCATAACCTGCATTTTTTCAGCACGTTACACACTTTTAACTGATTATATTTTTCCTTGACAATTAATTATCAAGGGCTTACACACTCTTGTGAATGTTGCAAAGATAGTAAAAAATATTTAAATAATACTATTCTTTTATCCTGATTATTTGTTCTGTTAGATTTTCATCAGTTACCCATCAACAAAGATGTATAGTATCTGAGGTGACCGCCAATCGATTTTTGACGCTGAATCGAGAGGGTAATATATTGATTGTCATACCCCCACCATGTAGCTGACATCGACTCGCGACCGTTAGTCATCGATACCGGTGCGCCGTACATACTTGAAAGACGAGCAAACACCGAATTATAGCGGGTCAAGTCATAACGCGAAGTTGAGTAACTGAACGATGATGCAGCCAGATAACCATTATTATAATATAATGTAGCATCGGGCCACATATAATTCAACGCCGACACATTTCGCAGATATACGCTGTTATTGGCATACCCGTCGATCTGACACCCGATTCGGTTCAACGCGTTCAATGATGCAGCGAGCGCTGTCCCGTAGGTGAAACCCAATATAGACTGAAGCGGGTTGATATGGTAGCGCGGGCGGAACACTGAGGGAGGAGCCATAGGGCGGCGATAATGACTTGCGTTGAACACGGGGGCTAAAGGGCGGCGTGGCGGGGGAGGGGGAACGTTTAACCCCGGACGATGAGCAACCATATCGTTATGGTTACCGTGGTTATAATTAGGTGCATGAGCATTAGATGGCGGGCGAACCGGTCCGAGATGATTAACCGGGGGCTTGGGTGCCGAATTATGATTATGGCTACCACCATAACTCCAGTTGTTAGCCGCCGACGGAGATACCGGACGGCTTTCGGGGCGTTCTGCGGCTCCGGGGCGTTGTCCGTTTGTACCGGGACGACCTACGTTGCCGTTGTTTGCATGTGTACCGTGATTGTCGTTATGCTGATGTTTTTGCTGATCTTTGTTTAATTCACTGCTACTCGGATTATTATGACCACCCGCGCCGGGTCGTTGTCCCGATGCGGTCAAACCGCTGTTGCTCCCAAGCGAACTCCTGCCATTAGTACTGTAGGTATTGGCTCGTCGACTTTGAGCACCGCGACTCTGTGCCGTCATTGACGGCACGGTTATGGTTAGCGCAATTGCTACTACCGATAACATTCTTTGAAGTCGATTCATCGTTTATAGGTTTATTATTAAACGTGTGGTTTTTATATATATGATTGATTTTTTTTGCGTTTGTTTAATTGGATTACTCTAAAATTTTCACTTTTTAACTATTTTGGCGATATAGACGGCTAAGATAGCAATTAAAATCAATATACACCACATTTTTTGCCCACGATTTTCAATATCTGTTTTTTCTTGGCTGACAGTCGAGGCATGACAATCTTTATCAAATTTTGTTTCACGCTCTTCTGTCTCGACCGTCCGGCTTGCCGTCTCGCGCTTCAGTTTTATAGTTATAGGTCCCGATTTCAGTTTTGTCACCCGACTGTCAACATCAATGTGCTCGACCTCGACCGAGTCAATCGTCATTACCATATCGGTAAATTCAGAAATATCTATCTTTTCTACCCGATGTTCACTGCTGACCACATCGACACGTTCAGCCGTATCAGTCTTAGCCACGACCGACTTTTTTACAGATCCACACGCTATCATCGTCATCATGAGCGCAATGATCACAATCGTTTTCACGAAACTAAATTCGGCTTTAACATTAAACGACGGGCAAGCTTTGGAGGCAAATTCGTTGTGACCGTGTACTGTCGCTCCGGGATATTTTTTTAACAACAATTTGACAAGACTTTTGAGCGATGCCTTCTGCGCTTCGGTGCGCGTATCAGCCGGTTTTCCTTCAGCTTCAACTCCCCCGACATAAGCTATGCCGATTGACCGGGCATTATGCCCCCGACAATGAGCACCGACCTGCTCCTCTGCCCTGCCCCGATGCACCGAACCGTCTATATAAATAATGTAGTGATAACCGATGTCTGACCATCCGTTTTGCTTAACATGGCAAGCGCGAATCTCGTCAACGGTCACATTTCGACCTCTCGGCGTAGCTGTACAATGAATTATAATCTCCTTGATATTACGCATTTTCGCCTCCTTTCTCATCGTTTTTGACAGAGTTTTCACTTAAAATCTTGGCAAGCATTTTACCAATCTCATCTTTGTTCTCGATTATTACCGTCATCGTTGATGCGGCTTTTCTGATTTCTTCCTTGTCGTGAGTACTTTCCATGACCGATTTCCACTCACAAAAAATGTTGAAAACGCCCATCAGCATCGTAAAAGCAGGGACAGCCACCAGAGCAACACAGATTATGTCAACACAGGTCAACACAAGCATGGGTGCAAAATATTTCAAAGCCTTGGTGCAGGTCATTTTATAGGTTCTCGACCTACGTGCAATTCCACTGCGACACGCTCGTCTGACACCAACAGCAAAATCAACCGCCATTGCAATTGCCACACCGCCATAAGTTGCCATCAATACTACAAGCCACGCGCTATCGTCGCCAGACTTGATTACATTTATTATTTCCATAAAATAGTTAAGATTAGGTTGTTAAACATTTGAGAGCGCAAATTTACATCACAAGACCTAACGTTTAACCTCAAAAGGTAACTACATCTTCATCTTTTGACATATCAGGTCGTTACTTTAATTCACTTATAAACAGAAGCAGGGCGCAATTTCCTGCGCCCTGCTCATTATCAGCCGTTTAATGTAAAATCGGCAGTCAGTATTTTTTATCCCAAAACTTTGTAATTCAACACAGCCTCAACGCGGAAAAGCGATCGTATGTCGCTACGCGGAATCACGACATCATCATAGTCGGGGTTTGCGCTGTGCAATATCACATTATCGGGGTTTGACGGGTCTCGTCTAAGATATTTTACACGTCTGAAATCTTCGGTAACAACCACATATATCTGCCCCCAAAGAATTGTCGACAAATTGTCGACCGGACGAATCGCGATCATTCCCCCGTTAATGATTTCAGGCTGCATCGAATCACCGCTCACATGAACGATAAGCGAGTCATTACTGATGCGGGGCAGTGCAATATAACCCGTAATGCGTTCATCGGTAAACATTGCGTCAAGATTGCTCGACCCGGCGGTTACGTCAATATCATAAACCGGAACTGAAACAGCATTGGCAAGCTGACCTGCCGGCGGAATAATTCCGGGGATACCTGCTGCCTTGCTGAACGGAACATCGCTGCCGTCAACGAGCCACTGCTTTGAAACTCCCATATTGACGACAATTCGATTTATCAAAATATCGGTTATCGGCAATTTTCCCGACAAATGTTTTGACAAATTTGACGGGTCGATTCCGAGACGTTTTGCAAACTCTGACTGAGTCAATCTCGATTTGATAATCAAATAACGTATGCGGTCGGCAACGGTCTCCGACCCGGGGGTTGTTTCCTTGTTCATAGCTTTCATTTTGTGCAAATATACAACTATTTGGTATATCCGCCAAATATTACCCAATAAAAAACCTTCGATGCTCCCGCACCGAAGGTTCCTATCATGAAAAAAAAATTTTCTCTTTACTTGCTTAGTCTTGATAGAACTGGAGGAGGTTGTTTTCAACCTTGTCGTTTCCAAGAAGAATCATGAACAGGTTGCGACCAATCATGTTGGCACCCTGCTGTTGATTGAAACGAGCGCGGTCAACTTCATAGTCAAACTCGCGACCCTGATTTTCAATATCAGATACTTCAAACACGACTACTGCCGAATTTGATTTGATCGGGCCAACAAGCTGACCTTTCTGTGCAGCAGCTACAGCAGCCATAAGTTCACCCTCGTTCATTGGGAAGCCCGAGATAAGACGCTGACCAAATGTTACCTCAGCAGTGTCTACGCCAACTTTCATGAGTTCGGCATAGCCTTCAACTGAATTTGATTTACCTTGATAGTCAGCAAGAAGTTTGGCAGCCTTCTTATCGTTGGCAACACCATTGCGAATATATTCGTAAACGGTAGGATCAGACATTGTGATATAGCCTTTGTCATATACCGAGTTAAGAGCTACAGCAACGAGATGTCCTGTTTGTTCGTCACCATAAACATCACTCACCTGACCGGGCTTAGCCTTGAGAGCCCATTTAGCAGCGCTACGAGTGTCGGGTACATTTCCAACCGAGAGTGACTGGGCGGTTACCTGAGCAGGGAAGATATGATAGCCTTCCAGAGGAGCCTGAGCCGAGAATTTTTCTGCGGTATTGTTTACGGCAACGAAGTCGCGAAGACCTGAAGTCAAGTTGTTAACGGTAGTTGATGAAGGATCAACCTGATAGGTGATTTCAGCAACATCGTAGGTTGTTACGGTCGGGGCGACGTTTTTGATTTTGATTGCACGGATTTGCTGAGCGTTAGCCATAGTATCGGGGCTGAACCAGCGACCGGTGGGCTGACCTTCAAGCATTGCAACAAACTGAGCGGCGTTGGGATCGAGATATGAAACAGTCATATCATCTTGTGAATTAACAAGACCTTCAACGTCAGCCGAAGATTTTCCACTGTTAAGGACGTTGATGATTGAATCGCGTTTTGCAGCATCAGCGACAGCATAAACTGCGATATCAACTGTTACTTCATCACGCTGGTTGTCATTTTTACCAAGAAGTTTAACCAATGTATAAGTGTTGTTGGCAAAATCTGCGACACGCGCTTTACCGATTGCGAGTGAATCGATTGCAGCAGCTACTGCATTAGAATATGCCGATTTTTTATTGGTTGTGGTGTTGGTAACAAAGAAGCCTGAAAGGCCGTCGATACCTTCGTTGCTGTTGAGGACTTCAAGAGCAGCCTCAACATCTTGCTGTGCAGCTAAAAGGTCTTCTTCAGAGGGTACTATATCAACAAGAATGTAGTTAACCGAGCGAACAGGTTCGTTTACACGGAAACGGTTTTTATTTTCGCTGAATTTATCTTTAAGTTCCTGATCGGTAGGCTTGAACTCATCACCGTTCAACGAACTGTAATCAACTTTTGCATATTTGATTGTAGCGGTGGAAGCGTTTTCGTCATAAAGAGCCTTAGCGTCAAGTTTGTTTGCGGTGATTGCACCCATAAACAAGCTTGAAAGTTTTTGTTCTTTGAGCTGACGTTCAACATCTTGTTCGAGTTGCATCCAATATTGCTGAAGCTGTTGAGCAACATCAGCGGGAATCTGGTTTTTGCCGGGATTGAATGCAATATCGTGAAGCTGGTCGGTTGACATAACACCAAACTGCTGTTGAACCTGATTGTTTAGCTGGGGCAATGCGGTAGGACCGGTCATTGCGGCTGCAAGTTCTTTATCAGTAACAGTGATGCCGAGTTTTTCAATTTCCTCTTCAAAGAGAGCATTGTAAACCATCTCGTTAAGAACCTGAGTCTGAATAGCGGTGATGTCGGCGTTGGCATAACCCTGATTCTGCATGTTCTGACGAATAGTTTCGACACGACGGTTAAATTCCTGAATATCGATTTTGTGTCCATGAACTTTGGCAGCGGCGGTGCCGGGACCAAAGAACGATCTCGATGAATTGAAGAAGTCACCGAGGATAAACGCGAGAAGAGCAACGATAATTACGGTAAACAAAATTGCCGATCTGCGTCTGATTTTCTCTAATGTTGCCATTTAATTATTGATTATTTTTTGTTTTATCGAAATGTGACAACCACCCTCAACTTGTAGTTTGGGCGGTTTTTTAGCGCACAAAGATACATCTTTTTCTTATTATAGTCAAAATTTAACCAGTGAAATAACACTCCGACAACATTTTTTATAAAATAAACGGAGTATTTCGAGGTTTTGACCTCTTCAGTCAGGCAAGTTTAAACGCTTTTTTTACCTTATCGACCATATCGAGTTTTTCCCATGTGAATAACTCGACTTCGACTTTTTTGGTCTTTCCGTCATCGGTCAAAAATTCTTTTACAACCTTGCGGGGAGTACGTCCGACGTGACCGTATGTAGCGGTTTCAAGATATATCGGATTACGCAACTTCAATCGTCTTTCAATCTCGGCAGGACGCATATCAAACAGTTTTGATACGACAGCCGAAATCTCGGCATCGGTCATATCAACATGAGCTGTACCCATTGTGTTGACAAACAAACTGACCGGAGCAGCAACACCGATTGCGTATGCCACCTGCACCAACGCTTTGTCAGCCACACCTGCCGCAACAAGATTTTTAGCGATATGACGAGCCGCGTATGCCGCCGAACGGTCAACTTTCGAAGGGTCCTTACCCGAGAATGCACCACCACCGTGAGCCCCATGTCCGCCGTAAGTATCTACGATAATTTTGCGCCCTGTCAAACCGGTATCTCCGTGAGGTCCGCCGATAACAAACTTACCGGTCGGGTTAACGTGGAGAATGAAATCATCGCCCCAGAGTTTTTTGATTGATTCGGGCATTTTAGCCTTTACACGAGGAATCAATACGTTTGCGATGTCACGTTTGATAATGTCAAGCATCTCGCGGTCAGCCTCTTCCCGAGTTTTATTATCGTCGGGCTGAATGAAATCTTCGTGCTGAGTCGAAACGACGATTGTATTGATCGCAACCGGACGATTGTCTGAGTCATATTCCACTGTCACCTGGCTCTTTGAGTCGGGACGGAGATAGCTTTTCTTGTGACCGTGAGCATCAACATAGGTCATTGCCGACATATCACGACGAATTGCGGCAAGCTCTTTTAAAAGCTCGTGAGACAGCGCAACGGTCAACGGGATGTAATCGTCTGTTTCATTGCAGGCATAACCAAACATCATACCCTGGTCACCGGCTCCCTGATCCTCGGGATTTTCGCGAACAACACCTCGGTTGATGTCGGGGCTTTGCTCGTGAAGGGCTGTGAAAATACCGCAGGAATGACCGTCAAACATCAATTCGCTGCGGTCGTAACCGATTCCGGTAATAACCTTGCGGGCAACGGTCATCAAGTCGATATAGGCAGTTGACCTGACCTCACCGGCAATCACAACCTGACCGGTTGTAACCATTGTTTCACAAGCGACCTTTGAATCTGGGTCTTGAGCCAAGAATGCATCAAGAACTGCGTCAGAAATCTGGTCGGCAACTTTGTCGGGATGTCCTTCCGACACTGATTCAGATGTAAATAAGTAATTCATAATAAAATAAAAAAGAAGTTAAGAAATAAATTCTCAACTTCATGGGGAAATTGCACCGTTGGGTGCAGTCTAAACTTGTAGCATATTTCCGAGTCTATACCCGGATTTTAGCATTTTTTTGAGTGGTTGCAAGCAGCCAAATCTGTCCACCATGAATTGAGTGGTGCAAATTTACGACTTTTTTCTGTAACCACCAAAAAATTAAAAAAATTCCGATTTTATCCAATAAAACCACTGTACTGGATAAAAAACATACTTTTTTATCCAGTACAGTGTATAAAATGAACAAATTCTGAAAATTTGGTCTTATTTCTTGGGTTGAATACTGAAGCGATATTGAACTGATGCAAGAATATAGCGCGGGAGAGCGTTAGTGTATGCAACTGTACGACCCGATGCTGTGACAGCGTATGTGACGTTTGAAAGTTTGTGCAACAGGTCAAACCCATCAATGTTAAAAATCCAATGGTTGTTACGTACAGGACTGAAAGTCAGTCGTGCATTCCAAACCGGGTCGGTTGTGTCGAGCAATGATGAGCCATAGCCACGACGGGTGTAGCACATGAAATCAGTACTGATACCGAAACCGGCAGGGAGAGCAAACACACCCGACACGCCATAGTTGATATGCCATGCGTTTAGGGTCTCAAAGTCTTGTCGGGTCGATGTTGTGTGGCGAGTGGTATAATCACATCGTAATTGCAAGTTCTGTTTCCCTATTTGCCAACCGAGACGCAAATTTTCTGACAACGAGTTCTGGTGAACCTTTGACAATTCGGGAGTTTCGGCATTCACACCAATCATATCGGTAGAGTTGCTCGACACGAGGTCGGTTTCACTACTGAGCGTGAACTGTTTTTTAGGACCGAACTGAAGATTAATCTCGTTGGTGATGGCAGCGCGGTTATTTCCTCCCACATTATACATTCTGTTGTAGCGTATACCGGTGGCAGTGTCATAGGTATATCCACGCATCAGACTATTGGTGGTGTGATTATAACCGACATACAAATAGTTTTCAAGCGAGTGTGATTCGGGTACGTATGCCCATCTGAAAAGGTGAGCATGGGCAATCTGAGGCTTCAATGCCGGATTACCGTAATAAATATTCATCGGGTCTGAATCATTCACAATATCTATCATATCCTCTGGGTTGGGAAGTTGAGGATTGACACGATAGCTATATCTCAAAACATTTCGATATGAGCCACTGTAATGTTGTGTTTCTTTCTTTTGGAATCCATATTCAACCATTCCGTCAAAGATTGACGAAACAGTCAGGTTGACATTTGTATGAGCATAACGATAATCCCTGCCGTTGCGGAAATAATCAAGATGACGATGATTAATAGCAATCGACGGATTAATTCTCAAACTTAAATATGATGGGTTAAATCGTTTGTAATAGAAGAAACCGGGGCTAATCGAATGTTTATTGGTAATGAGACGCGACTCGTAACTGTTAGTCGGGTCAAATGCCTCAAGATAATCGGTAGGCACGATACCATATATACCCATATCGTTAAGGCGGTCAAGAGCATACATATAACTGTCTTTTGTTCTATCAGAGAAAAGATAGTTATAAGTCATATTAAAGCCACAGTTGCCAAACGATGTATTATACCTCAGTCCGCCGGTCAAGTCTAAAGTATGGTTAGGGGTGTTGTCAGTAAAATTGCGGCGATGATAAGCAACCAAAGGCTCGCGGGATCCAAACAAAACATTGTAGTCATTCCAAAGTTCATTGCGAATACCATTATAACTTGTTCCCACAATCACCGACAAGGAACTGCCGGGCAATCTGAAGGTCGTCACCAAATCTGCTGAACCCATAAGATTTTTAGTCCAGCCGTCAGAACGGGTATCGTTGCGGTTAATTACTTCTTCGATTTTATTCAGACTTCCGTCGGAATACATCGCATCAAGAATTTCGATTACCGATCCCTGTTGCTCTTGATTGAAAGTTGCCGACAAATCGGAATTTACATTTTTCATGTAAGTGTAGTTACCCCTCAACATAAAACTTGTTATGACCTTTTTCGAAGCTCCAAACTGGTTGTAAAAAGAGTGACCCGTACGGACTCCTGTCTCGCGATCGCGGTAACGGGATATCGAGTAATCGTATGTATCTCCACCGGGCAAGAAATTGGTACGCGAGGTTGTGCGGTTAGTATTATTGATAGTCTGTTCAAAAATCAACGATCCTGATGCCCCTTTTGACTCATCGGGCGATTCATAATTATAATCTATCGCACCCATAGTGTATTTCTTTGTACCTTTCGGCATCTTTTCGGGAGTCCATGTGTCGTTACGTCCCGGTTTTCGGTTATCATTCAAGTTGTTGACATTACCGACAAGCGACACTCGGGTTGTTGGATTAAACCACGACAAAAAGGCACGACCCAGATATCGGTCTTCTGTTCCATATCCGGCTTGAAAGTTACCCATCCAACCGTGATTGTACTCTTTTTTGAGACGGACATCCATCGTAAGAACCTTGGGCGCATTTTCATTTCCTTGTCGCAAGTCTTCTTTTTTCTGACCCTCATACACATTAATATTTTTTACCGTGTATGCGGCTATATTGTCAAGCATCAGGTTTTTATTACCGTCCATGAACTGTTTGCCGTTTAACAAGAGCGACTCGACAAACTGTCCGTTAATCTTTATCTGTCCGTCATCGCTCAGTTCGGCACCGGGCAATTGCGCAATCAACTGGTCAAGCATTGAGCCCTCGGCAAGTTGAAATGCATCGGCATTATATACTAATGTGTCACCTTTGTTATAGAACTTGATTTTTGTTGACGTAACGGTCACCTCGCCCAATTTACGCGGAGCACGTTCCATTAAAATCAGAGGCACACTAAGATAACTTTCTCGTTTACTCACTTTTTTGAGCGGGAAAGTCACCGTTTTATCTTTATAGCCGTTACAAACAACATCAAATACTAACAGCGTGTCGGCTCGGGACGTTTTAAAATAAAATTCTGAAATTGTATCAGGTTCATTTCCCTGTCCTCTCCATACCCTGCCTTTATTACACCTTATTGAATCAAGAACATTTCCACTCTTGTCATAGGTAATAGCATATGCTTCGGTAAGGTCTCGTTTTGTCAAAGCATCCTTCACTCGACCGATTATCACTATGTCATCATCAGCCGCAAACGATATTAAAACCGCTGACAGCATCATAACTATGGCAAAGATTCTTTTCATAAGCATATTTTTTATAGTTGAAACATCTTTATCTTACTAATTTTCAGATTGATTTGCAAAGATATATATAATTGTTTAACAATTACCCCCCCCTTAAATTTAACATTTTTTATCATTTTATATGAGGATGGAATTGTCCTATAACATATAGACGAACCGGAAGCCGATATGGTTACATCGAACTCTAATTTTTTCCAAATTTACAAAAAAAAATTTGAACAAATCGACCAACGGCTTGTTTTTAATTTAAAAAACAACAAACTTAAAATCTATAAAACTATGGCTGATACAACTCAAACCAAAAGTATCAAGGGAACTGAAACTGAAAAACAACTTCTCGCTGCATATTTCGGCGAATCAGAAGCATATACCCGATACACCTTTTATGCCCAGCAGGCAACAAAAGAAGGCTACTACCCTATTGCCGAAATTTTTAACCAGACAGCAGCCAACGAACTCCATCATGGTAAAATCTTCTTTAACCTCCTTCAGGGCGGAAATTTCTCAGTAACCATTTCAACCGATGCAGGTCCGGTCGGTAAAACAGTCGACAACCTCCGCACCGCTGTTGCCGGAGAACGTGCCGAAGGTGTTGAAACCTATACCAAGGCAGCCAAAATAGCTGAAGAAGAAGGTTTCCCCGAAATCGCACGCCATTTCCGTGAAATCGCACTCATTGAGGAACACCACATGCGTCGTTTTGAACGCTACCTCAAACAGGTTGAAACCGATACGGTTTGGAAACGTGACAAACCTATCGTTTGGCGTTGTCTCGTCTGCGGATTTGAATTTGAAGGTACCGAACCGCCAAAAACCTGTCCGGCTTGCGACCATCCATATCAGCACTATATGTCAACCGACCCTGCCGACAACTAAAAATAGCTTACAAAAACTTATTCAAAGCCGTTGCACACATTCATGCAACGGCTTTATTTATCAATTGTATTTGAACCTTATAACATCATAATTTGTTTATAAAGTGAAACACATCTTCCTCATAACTAAAATTAATTAAACGCAATATGGAAACAGTATATTTCAAAGGCAATCCTTGCCACATTTCAGGACATGTTCCTGCAGTCGGTGATAAAGCACCCGATTTCAAACTCGTCAGTCCGACTCTTCAAGAGATAAAACCTGACGATTTCAAAGGCAAACGAATTGTTTTAAATGTATTCCCAAGTCTTGACACTGCCGTTTGCGCAATGTCAGTTCGTCGATTCAACCAAGAAGCAGCCGGACTCAAAAACACAGTAGTTGTTTGCGTGTCTATGGACCTTCCCTTTGCCGCAGGTCGTTTCTGCTCGGCCGAAGGCATCAATGACGTAGTTGTCGGTTCAGCATTCCGTGCTCCCGAATTTATCCGTAACTATGGTTTGCAACTCGTTGACGGTCCCCTCGAAGGTCTTCTTACCCGTGCGGTTCTCATCATTGACGAACATCGTAACATCATCTATCGCGATATCGTTGAAGAAATAACTCACGAGCCCGATTACAAGGGAGCAATTGACGTGCTCAATGCAACTAAATAAGCCTGAATTCAACTATATTTACTAATTCAAAAAACTCACCGCCATGATTTACAAAGTCATTGACATTGAGGGTGTAGGTCCAGCTTATGCCGAAAAACTCAATGCTGCAGGTATCACTACCGCAAAACAGTATCTCGAAATTGCCGCAACTCCCAAAGGACGTCAAGAAATTGCCGATCAGACAGGCATCAGCCCTGCTTTGATTCTTAAATGGGCTAACCATTCTGACCTTTTCCGTGTTAAAGGCGTTGGTCCTCAATTTGCCGAACTTCTCGAAGCTGCCGGTGTTGATACCGTTAAAGAGTTCCGTCATCGCAAAGCTGAAAACCTTGCCGAAACAATGCTCAAAGTTAACGAGCAGAAAAAACTCGTTCGCCGAGTTCCGACTGCTGCTGAACTCAAACGTATGATTGAACACGCTGCAACTCTTGAGCCTGTTATGAAATACTAAGAAATTTTCATTTTTCACACAATAAAAAGCTATGCCTCGGCATAGCTTTTTTTTATACCAATCAAACTGTCGATAATTTTTTTGATAATCCCCTACTCCGTATCTGATTTTTTTGTACCTTTGTATCCCGTATTAATGACATTTGACAATCAAAATGAAATACGGATTTGACAACGACAAGTATCTGAAAATTCAGTCAGAACACATCAAGGAGCGTATAGCTCAGTTTGGTAACAAACTATATCTTGAACTCGGCGGAAAGCTGTTTGACGACCACCACGCGAGCCGCGTACTCCCCGGTTTCCAACCCGATAGCAAGCTCCGCATGTTGAGCCAGCTCAAAGACCACGCCGAAATCGTTATCGTTATCAGCGCACTCGACATTGAGAAAAACAAAGTACGCCAAGACCTCGGCATAACCTACGACATGGACGTGCTACGCCTTCGCGAAGAATTTATGAAGCGTGGTTTCCTTGTCAGCTCGGTTGTCATCACCCACTACAACGGACAAATCAGTGCCGATGCCTATCGTCAGCGTCTCGAGCGCATGGACATCACCACCTATTACCACTACACTATCGAGGGCTACCCAACTAACGTAAATCTCATCGCCTCAGACAAAGGGTTCGGACACAACGACTATATCGAAACAACCCGTCCGTTGGTAATCGTTACAGCCCCGGGGCCAGGTAGTGGCAAAATGGCAGTCTGTCTCAGCCAGCTTTACAATGAACATAAACGCGGAATCGAAGCCGGATATGCCAAGTTTGAGACATTTCCTGTTTGGAGTCTTCCCCTCAAACACCCTGTAAATATTGCTTACGAAGCCGCCACCGCTGACCTCAATGACGTTAACATGATTGACCCGTTCCACCTTGAGGCATACGGGAAAACTGCAATCAACTATAACCGCGACATCGAAATATTCCCTGTACTCAATGCATTGTTTGAAGGAATTTACGGAACAAATCCCTACAAATCACCGACCGATATGGGTGTCAACATGGTTGGCTTCTGTATCAATGATGACCAAGTATGTTGCGACGCTTCTAAAAACGAAATCATACGCCGATACTACACCGCTCTCAACGCTCTTGCCCAAGGAGAAGGAAACGACAGCGAAGTTAATAAAATTTCACTGCTCTTTAAACAGGCTCACATAGACCCAAACTACCGTCGTACAATTCCCGCCGCTCAAGAACGTGCAAAAGAGTCAGGCAAAAACTGTTCGGCTATCGAGCTTGCCGACGGCACAATCATTACTGCTGAAACAAGCGACCTGCTCGGTCCGAGTGCCGCGTTGATTCTTAATGCGACCAAACATCTTGCCGGTATCGACCATAATATAAAGCTGATACCTCAAGCAATGATTGAGCCGATTCAGCACACAAAAACAAACTACCTCCGCAGTCACAATCCGCGTCTCCACACCGACGAAGTCATCGTTGCGTTGTCAGTCTTAAGTACTCATGATGAAAATTGCCGTCGAGCCCTCGAAAAACTCCCCGAGCTCAACGGGTGTCAAATGCACTCAACCGTCATGCTTGGCGAAGTTGACCGTAAAATCTTCAAAAAACTCGGTGTCGGTCTAACCTGCGACCCAAAAAGCAAAAAAGCCACGCACTAAACATTGTGGCGGCTTTTAAAGTTAAATCTCGTTAAATCAAGAATTTATAGTGTCAACTTGAAAGTTGACACCAACTTTCTAACACTCTCATTTTCTTCAATCAATTTATCGAGGACTTCTCGCTCATTCCATGTGCGAGGCGAACCGACACCTTGATTTTCTTCAACCGTCATAGTCCAGAAATCGTTTTTCAGACAATCGCGCATAAACATCTCGATTGTCGATTTCATTGACATCATCATGTCGGTTTGTACACGGTTTTCAACAGTAATTTTAAAACTGTCTCCTTCAACCTGAACCGGTTCCGAAGCTCTCATCGTGTTAATTAAAATATGTTCGGTCGGACGCTCATTTATAAACTTGTACCACGCATCCTTGACATCGTCAATCGAATAAACGCCTCGTCTCACCTCTGATGCAGCCGCCTCAGCCACAACATTTTGATTTTCCTCCTCAGGCTTACGGTTTAAATCGCTTAAAGATGGTCCGCGATTTATACGGTGACCCGCTGCCCCGCTGCGTTGACCTTGCGGTCGAGTAGGTGGTGGTGGCGTATGTCTGATTTGTTGTGAAACCGGCGGAGGTGGAGTCTGTGTAACAACGTTTTGACCGACAGGCTGAGTCGCTGACTTAGTCTGCCCGATATTATCCGAGGGTGCGGCTACCCTTTTTAATTGCCCCTCCCCGCCGCTAATAGAGTTTTGGGAGGGGCTTAGCAGTTGGCACAGTTTAATGAGCAAAAGCTCAACAAAGAAGGTCTTGTTTGACGACTGACGATAATTCAGATCAGCCTCGTTGCAAAGACTCATCGCCTGATAATAAAACTCAGGTTTCAAGCGACGCGATTGCTCTTTCATTACATTCATCGTCGCCTCGTCAACCTCAAGCATCGAGATTGTCGAATCATTAATCGCCAACATCAGATCTCTCAAATATGACCCGATTCCATTTATAAAAAACTGTGAGTCAAATCCTCGGTCTCTAACCTCTTTATAAATATTCAGAGCTGCCGGGACATCCTCTTTTTCAAATGCTTCAAAAAGTCGATGATAATATGTCGCATCAAGCACATTCAAACTCTCGATCGCACTCTGGTAAGTGATATTTCCTCGCGAAGACGCCGCCACCTGGTCAAATATCGACAACGCATCGCGCATCGCTCCGTCGGCTTTTGACGCTATCACCGACAATGCCGAACGCTCAGCTGTATATCCCTCTTGTTCAGCCACATAACTAAGATGCTCAACCATATCATTAATCGTGATGCGGTTGAAATCATAGATTTGGCAACGTGACAAGATTGTTGGCAATATCTTATGCTTCTCGGTTGTCGCCAAGATAAAAATCACGTAGCTTGGCGGCTCTTCAAGAGTCTTCAAAAATGCATTGAAAGCCGATGACGAAAGCATATGAACCTCGTCAATGATGAACACACGGTATTTTCCGTCAGTAGGCAAAACCTGAACCTGATCAATGAGCGCACGAATATCTTCCACACCGTTATTTGATGCAGCATCGAGCTCGACAATGTTAAGCGAGCGGTTTTCGTTGAACGAGCGACAAGAGTCACACTCGTTGCACGGATTTCCATCGGCAGTCGGATTGGTACAGTTGATGGTTTTGGCAAAAATACGGGCGCAACTCGTTTTACCAACACCTCGCGACCCGCAAAACAGGTAAGCATGAGCCAAACGGTTTGTCGCAATCGAGTTGCGCAACGTTGCCGTCAGAGCTTTCTGCCCGACTACCGACGAGAATGTCGATGGACGATATTTGCGGGCTGACACCTGATAATTTTCCATTTATTTTAATTTACCTTTCTCTTTAATACTGAAATCCTTTCCCATAAGGGTCGATACCAAAACGACGGCGGATATATTCAGCCACCACATGCACTGCGTCATCAACGGGCAATCGCGACGAGTCAAAACATAAATCATAGCTTGACGAATCACCCCAGCGTTTATCTGTATAGAAGTTATAGAAGTTTGAACGCAACTTATTGATTTTACGAAGCTTTGCACGTGCAGCCGCTTCGTCTTGACAATCGCCGCGTTTCATAATTCGTTTAACACACTCATCTTCAGGAGCCGACACAAACAAATGGACTGCCCGCGGATGTTCACGCAAAACATAATCAGCTGTTCTACCAACAATCACACATGACCCTTGCGAAGCAATCTGACGCATAACATCGCTCTGTGTATTATAAATCGAGTCATCGCTGATTGAACTTGTTTCGCCATACATAACGCCGGGATTCATACCCATATTGAACGGGAAAATGCCGCTCAAAAACGATGGAGCCTTCTCATCGCTGTTCTCAAAAAACTCAGTTGACAATCCGGCTTGACGAGCTGCCTCAACAAGCAATTCCTTGTCATAATATGCAATACCGAATGCCTTGGCAAGTGCTTTGCCAAGCTCGCGTCCGCCACTTCCAAACTGGCGTCCGACCGTGATTGCAAAACTATCGTTTTCAGGTAATAGCCTATCCATTTAATAAATCTCCTTATAGATTATTTTTTCTTTCCACCGGCAAGCTTGCCAAGGAAATAAGTCATAGAAGCTGTGCCGTCCATTGTCGGCTCGTTTGATGAATAATCATGGTAATCGTCATGATAAACAACAACCGAGTTTTGGAAAGGCGCAAACATATCCTCGCGTTCCAAGTGAACACCTCTCAGCGAATTGAAAATATTAGCATATACAGGTCCGTCAACCAATCCACCCTTCAAGTCGGTTTGAATCTGCTTGTGAAGCGGTGAATGTGGATCTTCCGGGAAACCACCCGATTCGGGCATACCGATAATCATTGACTGTCCCCACGGATTCAAGCCAAACAGCCAGTCGCGAGCTGCTGTTTCAAGGTCAAGGTATGAATTATCGCCGGTCAACTCGCGATAGAGCATTGCCTGAGTTACAAGTGCAACTGTCAGGTTATTAGAGCACCATATAAACGGCACACCAACCATAAACACATTGTTTTGACCACGTTCCTTCACTCTGTCAAGACCACTTTTAAGATTACGGATAAACTCATCGCTGACTTTCTTTTCGCTGTCCTGAGCTAAAAGCGCGTGACCGATGTTGATAAACGGATACCATTGATAATGATGAGCTGAATCAGCACCCATCCAAGGAGTTACAGGCTCCATACGTCCATAGTCAATCGCATCCTGACGGAATTTCTTATCACCGGTAGCATGATAGCGTTTAACGGCTGCCAACTCCATATCGTCCACCCAGTTATCTTCTTCATAATAGTAGGGTGAAACACATGGCGCAGTCTGGCAAGCTCCGGGATTGGCTTTTGCTACCTCGTATGCCACACCGGCACGTCGTTCAAGTTCATCAGCAAAAGCGGGGTCAATCGAGCGGAAAACTTCAGCACCGGTTGAGAATGACGAACTGAATTTTCCGACTGACGAAGCCAGTCCCTTACTGTCATTCTTGTTACCTTGAAGTCCGTAAGGCTCGCCCGAACACGGATAAACAGGGCGATCCATACCGGGACCCCAGCCATAATCTACATTATCTTTTGCCGGATGTCCGCCGAAGCGGTGGTCACGGTCATCAGCTATCTGATTGAGATATAAAGTATCTGACGGATTCATTTTAATCATCCATTCAAGACCCCAACGAGCTTCGTCAAGAATGTCAGGCACACCGTTTTTCCCAGGCAATCCCGCGGCATCATAATCATCAGCCCAAATGCCGGGATTCTGCTGATAGGCAAACAACATCTGAAAAACAGCATTAGCCGATGTTGTCAGATATTGCAGATAGTCCGATGCATCGTGCCAGCCACCGGTCACATCGATATGTTTACCGTCATCTTTCCCACTCAAAACCAAACGTCCGTCGTGGGTGTGACATTTTTCACCCAAAACAGGGTTGAAGCCACATCGCTGTTGACGCATATAGAATAGCGGAATCTCATTAGCTCCGGCATAAACATCATCACCTATGCCAAACTCGGGAGAAACAGCACCACCGCCCTTTACGACATAACGTCCGGGCGTTTTAAGCGACGAAAAGTCAATTGTATAACAAGCAGCCATCGGCTCCCATGCGGCACCTTCCGAAATTTTGTCAGGAGCAATTTTTTTCCCGGTCTTGACATCTACAATCGCAACATCCTTCAAATTAGTAGAAGTTCCTTCTGGAATCATCACGACAGCCTTTTTCAAGTCGTCGGTCAAGTAACCCATGCGATTAACACGAATAGCGGTGTCGGCGTGAGAAACAAGCGACCCGGCAAACATAATGGCGGCAACAGCCGATACGGTAATTTTATTCATCGATACTATGGTATTATTTATTATATTCGGGATCATAAAGCGTATTCAGCAAGTGGGCAAGTCTCAAACCTCCTACCAAGAACTGCTGCTCGATAAACGGTGCCCAATAAGCGACTTCATTATACGACACCTGAGTTCCGGCAGGAAAATAGTCATACACTGCGTCGGCAATCGAAATGGTTTCCTTTGCCCAATCGTCAATCGAACCTGCTACCAAAGCCTGAGCTTCTTCGGGAGACACACGGTCAATTTGATCAGCCCACTCAGTATAGCTCCATTTATGAGCCGATTCGGGTAAAGCCGAATCCCAGATTGAATGTAAGTTCTGGTCACGGCCAAAATATTTAACCGTAATACGGTTTCCGCCCAAATCAGTTGCATGTCCCATGTGGAGAGGCATGTGAATATCTCCGGTGACATGAACCAAAATCTTCATAGCCAACTGTTTTTCTTCAAAAGGCTGTTCGGAGTTTGAAAGCACTTCAATCATGTGTTTTATTGCCAACACAGCATCACCTGCCGGGTTAGCGGGAGCTTCTTCATAGCGCACTCCTTTATCCACATTTTTATAATGCCACGTCTTTGTGTAGGCATATTCCGGAGTATGACTTGCATTGTCAAGCCAGTTAGCCCAGTAAACCATCGAACGTCCCTCAAGAATAGAGTCGACAGCCGCGCGGGTTTTTTCGGTCAAGTGTCGTTCAGCGATATAGGCTGTTGTATCATGTCCTTTCTGTCCCCATCCAAAAGCAGAGAGCGACATTACTAAAAGGGTTAAAGCCAAAAGATTACGTTTCATGATTGATTTATCTGATTATTTAAATTTATTCCTTTTGGCAAAGTTAATAAAATAAAATCGTATTTCCTCATTCTCCACAAATAAAAAAGCTACACATTATTATAATTAAGACAGCAAAGACAAAAAAAGATGCTTGACACTTGCCAAGCATCTCCTAAAATATTTATGTAACGTGAATTATTTTTTCACAGGACACCCTTCACATTTTGCAGAAATTTCAGTGAAGAAATCATTGCCTTTGTTATCAACAAGAATGAATGCGGGGAAGTTTTCAACTTCGATTTTCCAGATTGCTTCCATGCCGAGTTCGGGATATTCGAGCAATTCAACCTTCTTGATTGAATTCTTAGCCAAAACTGCGGCGGGACCACCGATCGAACCGAGATAGAAACCACCATGTTTCTGGCATGCGTCAGTAACCTGCTTGCTGCGGTTACCTTTGGCAATCATAATCATAGAACCGCCTGCAGCCTGGAACTGGTCAACGTATGAGTCCATACGACCTGCAGTTGTAGGTCCGAAAGAACCTGAAGGCATACCTTCGGGCGTTTTAGCGGGACCAGCATAATAGATCGGGTGATTTTTCAAATATTCAGGCATCGGTTCGCCTTTGTCGAGGCGTTCCTTGATTTTTGCGTGTGCGATATCACGACCAACGATGATTGTACCGTTGAGCGACAAACGGGTTGACACAGGATATTTTGAAAGTTCGGCAAGAACATCAGCCATCGGACGATTCAAGTCGATACGTACAACTTCGCCTTCACCCGCGTTGCGCATTTCTTCGGGGATTAGTTCGCCGGGGTTGCTGTCAAGTTTTTCAATCCAAAGACCATCACGGTTGATTTTTGCTTTGACGTTGCGGTCAGCCGAACAGCTGACACCCATACCGATGGGGCAAGATGCACCGTGACGGGGAAGACGAATCACACGGATATCATGAGCATAATATTTACCACCGAATTGCGCGCCAAGACCAATTTTGCGAGATGCTTCGAGAAGTTCTTTTTCAAGTTCAATGTCGCGGAAAGCGTGACCATATTCGTTACCTTTAGTCGGGAGTTCGTCATAATATTTGATTGACGCTTTCTTAACGGTAGCGAGGTTCATTTCAGCTGACGTACCACCGATTACAAATGCGATATGGTAGGGAGGACAAGCTGCAGTACCGAGAGTCTTCATTTTTTCAACGAGGAACGGCACAAGGGTTTTAGGATTGATAGTTGCCTTGGTTTCCTGATAGAGGTAAGTTTTGTTAGCCGAACCCCCACCTTTAGCTACAAACACAAATTTATATTCGTTACCGTCAACTGCATAAAGATCAATTTGAGCAGGAAGGTTACAACCGGTGTTAACCTCGTCATACATGTTGAGGGGTGCGTTCTGTGAGTAACGGAGGTTGTCCTGAGTGTAAGTGTCATACACACCGTGGCTCAATTGTTCTTCATCACCGCCGCCGGTCATTACATATTGACCTTTTTTACCGATAACGATAGCTGTACCGGTATCCTGGCAGAACGGGAGCTGACCTTTAGCAGCCACCTCGGCATTACGGAGCATTGTGAGTGCTACATATTTGTCATTTTGGCTTGCTTCAGGGTCATGGAGAATCTTGGCTACCATTTCGTTGTGCTCACGACGCAACATGAACGCATTGTCGTGGGTTGCCTGACGGGCAAGCACACGCAAAGCCTCGGGATCAACGACAAGCATTTCCTTGTCGCCAAATTTTTCTACTTTGACATAGTCTGATGTCAGGTGATAATACTCGGTCTTTTCTTTGCCGAGCGGAAACATTTCCTGATAGTGGAACGGTTTTGTTGCCATTGGTTTATTAGTTGTTAAAAGATTATATTAGTTTTGAAAATTATTGCTTGGGATAGGCGATACGAACATGATAAATCGTACGGAGACGGTTGATAAACGATTCCTTGATTGTCTGTATGTCGCGGAATGAGATTGGCGATTCGCGATGAAGTCCGGCATCTACCTGACCGTCGATTATCTTGTTGACAAGTTCGGTAATTGACTCGATGGTGTGCTCGGGTAACGAGCGCGACGCAGCTTCGACCGCATCTGCCATCATCAACAACGATGCTTCGATAGTTTGCGGGTTCGGACCCGGATATGTAAACGGTTCGGTATTGACCGTACTGTCAGGCTGTTGACGTTGAGCCATCGTATAGAAATATTTCGCCAGACCGCGACCGTGATGTTGCAGAATCATGTCATGCAATACCGACGGGAGCTTATCTTTCTCAGCCAGTTTCTTACCCTCAAGAACATGACCGATGATAATTCGTGCGCTCTGTTCGGGCGGAAGTGCGTCATGAGGATTTACGCCATGCTGATTTTCAGTGAAAAATGCCGGATTAGACACTTTTCCGATATCATGATAGAGCGCACCCGCTCTGACAATCAATGGATTGGCATTGATTTTACGGGCTGCGTCACCGGCGAGGTTACTAACTGACATTGAGTGTTGGAACGTTCCGGGGCACTGCTCTGACAATTCGCGCAACAACGGGTTATTAATGTCACAAAGTTCAACAAGAGTTACTAACGAAGTGAGTCCGAACAGCTTCTCAACCACAAATATAAGAATATAGGCAAACGAGATCAACACCGAGTTGATGGCAAAGTAGCCTATTATTCGACCGACATTTGATGACAAAGTTCCGGTGTGCATCAACTCGACTGCGATAAAGCCGATTACATAGACCATAAATACCGCAGCCGCCGTTCTGAGCAACTGACTTCGTTTTGTCAACTCGCGGAGTGTGTAGATTGAAACCATACCTGCCATCGCCTGCAAAAAGATAAACTCGAAAGTCGATGACACAAACGTGGCACATAACAATATCTCAAGAACGTGGCAATAGAAGCCGGTTCTGGCGTCATACAACACCACAATCACCACCGGCAAAATCACGAAAGGCACCAGCCAAATGCCATTGCTAAGGTGAGGAGCGACAATAGCTGCCACTACATAAATAGCTATCAACAATGCGATTATTGCGGTTAACCCTTTGACATCTTTCCATATTTTTTTTCTAAAAAGGAACAGATAGCAATACAGGGCACTGAAAATGAGAATGGCAAAAAGTATCTGACCGAGATTAATGAAGAAGTCACCGCGATTGCTTGTGAAATCGCGTGTCTTCATCATCTGCTCATAAGTGTTCAATATTTCATAAAGTTGGGGTGTTACGCGGTCGCCTCGGTCGATGATACGCTCCCCTTTTTGAATGACATCGATTGCCGCATTAACCGGCTGAATACGCTCTTCAAAAAGTTGGCGTGTAGCTGCAGTGTCAAGTATTATATTAGGCTCTACCAGTGACGCCAAACGCATGTTGCCGATAGATTTTCTAAGCTCGGGGTCGGCAAACATACTGTCAATCACCGCATAAGCCTGACGCGGTGTTTTGAATTGGGTCGCGCTTGACCTGACAAGCTGATTACCTTCGACAAATCTGACCTCAGTGCGGTTATTCTTCTTAAGTTCCTCAAACGTTTCGGGCGATACAATACCGTCACGATAAATACGCATCAACGTACTGCGCAATGCCGAACGATCTTCTGCCGATATGCTGTGCATTTTTGACAATACGTCAAATATAGGTTTTGATGCATTATCATTTCGATTAAAGACAGGCAAGAATGTCGCTTCGAGCGAATCTCTCATCTCGCGCGATGAAATTGAATCGCGATAGACGGGTACATCAAACGGAGCGGTCAGCAACGAATAGCCCCACGGACGGTTAATTTCGTAGCGATATAATTTTTGGTCACGCCGGGGCATAAGCAATACCACCATCACTACGGCTGCCAAAAACAACGCTGTTCTGATTATGACGGGTCGTTTTATCATCTGCTTGGTTTATATCAGTTTATGCGGGCTGCACGTTGCACACCCTCGATTTTTTTGATTTTGTTACAAAGGTCGGTAACTATATTGTTGTTTTCTACTCTGACCCATAGGTCACAATGGAAAACTTCTTTTTCAGCCTCAATGTCGAGCTTGCGTATGTCAATTGCCAACTGACTGGAAATCATCGCAATCAATTCTTGGAGTATGCCGAATCGGTCAATACCCTCGATATGAATATGAGCGGTAAATTTGATTGAACGCACATCCCAATGGGTTGCCACAATCCTCGGTCCATGAGTCGATTTCAATGCATTTGCCCTCGGACAGTCAATTGCATGAATCTCCACCTCATTATCAGGAGTTACAAAACCGAGCACCTCATCACCCGGAATAGGGTTACAACATCCGCCGAGCTTGAAGTTGGGGTGTCCGTTATCGTCAATGCGAAGAATGTAGGTCTCTTTAGTATTGATTTCATCACGCTTTGGCGAAAGGTCGGGAGCAGATACCTCTTTCTTCCCACGACGCCAAATCCAACGGGTCAAAATTGAATCACTCTGCTTCTTCAACATTCGGGCAACATAATCGCCGAGCTGAATCTCGCCGTTGCCGAGCATATAGAAAAACTCGTCGCGGGTGTTTACATGGTATGTACCCAAAAGTTTTGTGAAACTCTCATTGGTCTCGGTTATCGAATTATCATTCAAGAATTTCTGATAGATTTCACGACCGCGGACAATAACAGGTCTCTGAATTTTTCTAAGTTCCTGACGTAAAGCCGTTTTAGCCTTTGCCGTCACCAAAAAATCAATCCATTCGGGTTTGGGCGTCTGCGACTGCGAGGTCAAAATTTCCACTTGGTCACCCGAACTCAACCTGTGGCTGAGAGGAACAAGTTTGTGATTGACTTTCCCGGCTATGCACTTGCTGCCGAGTTGTGAGTGTAGTTCAAATGCAACGTCAAGCACTGTTGCGCCGGCGGGTAAAGTCAGCAACTCCCCTTTTGGAGTGAAGACTACAATCTCTGTTGCAAAAAGATTCAGCTTAACCGTGTCGAGAAAATCCATCGCATTCGGGTCGGGATGATCAAGTATCTCCTTGATGGTCTGGAGCCACGCATGGAGTTCACTCTCCTCGTCAGAGTCTCCGATTTTATATTTCCAGTGTGCCGCGAACCCTTTTTCAGCGATCTCATCCATGCGACGTGAACGAATCTGTATCTCAATCCAATTACCGTCATTACCCATAACCGTCAGATGTAAAGCCTGATAGCCATTAGCCTTTGGCGAACTCAACCAATCGCGTGTACGCTCGGGATGTATCTTGTAAAGGTCGGTAATTGCACTGTATATTTGCCAGCAAATCTGCTTTTCTTTTGATGGATCGTCACAGTCAAAGATGATGCGCATCGCATACAAGTCATACACCTCTTCAAACGGTATATGCTTGGTTTCCATTTTATTCCAAATCGAGTAAACACTCTTGACGCGCGCTTTTGCCTCGAACTGCAATCCCATTTCGCGCAACTTCTCGATGATGGGTTTGGCAAAATCGGTATAGACTGCCGTACGGCGCGCCTCGGTCTGCGCAATCTGTTCGCTGATACGTTTATAAGCTTCGGGATGCTCATACTTGAAACTCAAATCTTCAAGTTCGGTTTTAATTGCAAACAATCCGAGACGGTGTGCAAGCGGAGCGTAGATATAGAGCGTTTCTCCGGCAATTTTATATTGTTTTGCAGGAGCCATAGACCCGAGCGTCCTCATGTTATGGAGTCGGTCAGCCATCTTTATCAGCACAACCCTGATATCTTCTGACATAGTCAACAACAGCTTTCTGAAATTCTCGGCTTGGGCCGATGCCTGATCTCCGAAAATACCACCCGAAATTTTGGTAAGTCCCGATACAAGCTGTGCGATTTTCGGCCCGAAATGGGCTTCAATATCCTCAACGGTGTATTCGGTATCTTCAACAACGTCATGCAGTAAGGCGGCACATATCGAGGTCGAGCCAAGTCCAATCTCCTGACTGGCTATCTTGGCGACCGCAATAGGGTGCAGAATATACGGCTCACCGCTACGGCGGCGAATGCCCTTATGTGCCTCTTTTGCAAACTTATAGGCTCGCTCGATTATCTCTACTTTTTTGCGGTGATTGCTTTTGAGATAACCGTCGAGCACTTCTTGAAATGCTGCTTCAATTAGCTGTTCTTCCTCTTCGGGAGTCTTGTTGTATTCTTCCATCAAGATTCTTTTTTGACGCGTCTGTAAAGCAAATTTATAAATTAAATTTCAATCAGTAACACATTTATTAAAAAAAAGCGAATTTTTCTTTATAATTTTTTTTTGCAAAATTCCCGTTAACCATTTTTAACCCTCAAAATTGGTATTTTACCATTTTGCAGTTGTATATTTGCATCATATTTCTAAACCTATTACAAATAATCAAAACTATGAACCAATCAACGCTAAGAAAAATGGCTTTCAGCAAAACAATTACTGAAATCATGCACAATTCAGCAATCAAAGGTGTATGCCTTAACAACACCGAAATCATCAAAATCGCTATGAATCACGAGGCTCCGTCCTATTTTGTAACGCTTGCCCAAGCCGAAAAAAACATTAACGAATACCTCTCTTGTGGTAAATTTACCAATTCAACCACCGAACACCGTAAAAAACTTTGGCTTAGCATCCTCAGTAAACTGATGTCGTGTGGCGGAATACAAAACGGCACAGTCTTACGTCCTAAACTTTCTTATGTACTTGCAAACTGTAAAGCTCCATCATATTTCATCTCTGAAAATTATGCCCGCAAACTCTTTTATGATAAAACTCTTGAATTATAATTTATGACAACTTCTTTTTCTCTTTCAATCAATTCTGTTATCCGCTCGGTTTGTGCCGGTTCGGCTCTTAAAAGTTTCATGGCAACACAATCGGTCGAAATGCCACCATTGCTTACTCCCGACAATCGCATGGCGCTCGCTGAATTCGTCCGAACGGTTACCCATATCGAAATACCGGGCGTACTTGGTCGTTCTTGCTCGGTGAAATGGAACGGCGACGACATTCTCGACGTTTCGTTCTCTTCTAAAATCGCTCCCTCATTATCACTCGTCAACACGATTGAGTCGATGCTTGCCTCTCGTGTCATTGCCCGACTTTTCTCAGTAATCGATCCAAAATTTGCCCAAGATTCTGACAAAGATGCAAGTCGCACCGCCGAAATCGTCCGATCAAATCTGCTCCCCGACGGAGACACCGTTCCAATCTCAGATGACGATGCCAACATTCCCCTATCAGTAAACAGCACCCTTTTCTAAACCATTATCTTTATCTTAATTTATTCTATGAATCTTCAATTTTCCCCCGACTCGTCACAATCCCGTTTTATCAACTTGCGCCACGCTCCAAATGGATTGTCGGCAGTCGGACCTCTCGCCTCGGTTAACGTCGATTCCGGCTCAAAGCTTTTACTGTCAATAGATGATCTTGATATACTTTATTCGCCCGGCTCTCTATTTGCTGTAAATCATCAGTCGGGCGAAGTCTTTCAGTTTGATACAGCTGACTCTGCTCCTCGATGCACCATCCAATTCTCGCCTAACAACTTCACTCTGTTTTTCAGCAATCATCGCGTTTCATATTCTATTGACGATGAAAAAGTTATAACTCGTTGTAACACTTCCGCCATTCCCCCGTTTTCAATCGTTGCTTCACCACTCACTACCGTCAGCTCACGCATATCGGCAGTCTCTTTGTCTCGCAAATACTCTGCATCTGAATCTCGACTTGATCCCAACGATGTTGATCGCGTGTCATCGGCATTGCTCTCATCAGTCGCCGATGTCACTACATCGGCTTGGACTCGCTCACGGTTTGTTTCTCCGGTCATTGCCCGTTGTCGCGTAGTTGACAAGTCTGACCAAACCGTGTTTGTCGGACCTTCATTGGTAGTCAACCCTCTGACCGATATTGACATTTCTCCTGTTGCTATATGGGCAGTCAATACCGAGTACAATTCGCTCGCTCCATCATCTGTCGATATCGATTCGTTCGGACTGCAGCTCAAAACATTTGCCGGATCTGCTACTCCCGGTCTATCTGTAATTGTCGAAGTCATCAATCTGTCTCTCATCGACTTTGACGCTTCAGCAAAATGTGTAGTTTCCCGCAATTCATCGGGCAATTCGACGCTGACAGCTACCTCGCCATTGCTGATTGGAATTGAAGAGACTCAACGTGTCGTTTCTGCGACACTGTCCTCTGCCGACAACCTTTTTGTTCCTTTCGCCCGTATCGAAAATCCGTTTGACGGCTCTGAAAAAACGATATCGCTATGTCCCGACAAGCCATTCATCACCTCCTTATCGCCCCGTGAAGTCTCACGTCAATTCAAGCGACAACTTGAATTATCATCTTTTCGTGATTTTAAACAAGTTGAATCACTCAGCATTCCCCACCAATTCATCCCCTCAATAGCTTCCAAAAATGGCAGTGTGATTTTATATGCCAATCCCGAAATTCAGTTTTTCGATGGCTATACCCCACCATTTTTTGTTATGGCAAACTCGGGCAAGACCGGTCAATGGCAAGCTTCTGCAACTGTTCAATTTGACGACGGCAAGTCAATCGGCGTGTCTTCAATCGAGTCATCGGGCGACATTCCACTCATTTTGTCGCCTGTAATCAGCTATCCTTCACGCCACGCAACGGCTATCACAATCGAGATTAATACTGTCGGTGGTTCGGCATGGCGCCATCGTTTTGATTTATCACCGATGTCAGGATGCGACTCGGCTCTGTTCTTCAATGACCGACTTCGTCCCATAGACCTATCCCACTATCCTGCATCACAATCAGTTATACCGGCAAGCAAACCACCGCGAGTCTCAATGCCCGGGGCACTCATTACCGCATCAGCCGATGCTCCGTTCCTCCCGATTGACATGACAGTCGATGGTGACGACTTGATTTCTGTTATCGCTCCGGTTGTTTGCTCGCCACGAGGACTTGAACAACGCCGCAACCGCTTTTATCTCTTTGGTAATGAAGGAATAAAATTGGTAACACTTAACGACAAACGGCAGGTTGTCAATATCGTGCTCGTTGACCGCCGTGCCATAAATTCTGCCGACTGCGTTGCTCTCGATAGTAACGGACGTGTCTTAGCACTGACCGTATCAGGACATCTTTTAGCGTTGTCCGGCGCATCCTCAACCACCCTTGACCGCGTCAACGGGCGAGCAATCGTTGCCGATAATATAAAGGATGAGTTATGGATTTTGACCGACAGCCCCGACGAAGTCGTTGTGCGCGATATGACCGCCGGCGACTATTATCGCCGACTGATTGACGGTTGGGTCGAATCGGTTATAAATACCTCTTCGTCATCCTCGATTTTGGTTGATAATCAAGTGATGAGACTCGGTCGTGAATTGTCATCAGGCTTGGTAAAAATCGAAGCGACTGTCAAGATTGACGGCACTTCAAAGTCCAAACGTTCAGCATTGCATCTACCTGCAATTTTTCAGTTTAAATTAGGTGCGCCCCACGCCGAAGCCGGACTCGTTACCGCTGCGCCCGTTGACTTGTTGAGTAACCACCGAGGCAGGGCAACCCGCTCGAAGATTTTCAGTGGTGTTGTCAGCCGTGAAATCTCATTACCCGTAAATTTTTATCCCTCAGAAACATATACCGCCCATATCGAAGCACGAGTCTCACCCGGTTCGGTTTTCAGTGGCGTCAAAATTATGTATAAACGATGATTGAATTTAATTTAATTGAAGAAAACCACCGACGCAACGCCAAGTTTGAAACTGATTATGACCCGATTAAAGGCATCGGCTGTTGCGGATCAAGAGTCGAGCTGAAGTCAGGCGAGCTTGTTCCGAAAGAAATGGTTGATGACCCCGAATTTCAAACTGCTACCGATGACGATAGTCGTGTTAAATTGCGTTGTCGCTACGACTTTGAATATTGGGCTGTTATGTGCGCCAAAATTAAGGACAAATCGACGGGACAAATCGTGCCGTTTCGCCTGAATGAACCTCAGCGACGTGTCCTCGCCGAGATGGAACAGATGCGACGCAACCGCCGTCCAATCAGGATGATTATGCTTAAAGCACGTCAATGGGGTGGCTCCACATTAGTTCAACTCTACATGGCGTGGTTTCAGACAACACGCCTTCAAAACTGGCATTCGCTCATTTGCGCCCACGTCAAAGACACAGCCTCGACAATTCGCGGTATGTACACCCGATTATTGACCAGCTACCCCAAACAATATTGGGAATCGATAAGTGGCGAAGACCCTGAATTCAAGCCGTTTGAAGGTTCGCGAAACGTCCGCATCATCACCGGGCGCGGTTGCACCGTCACCGTCGGCAGTTCTGAAAATCAAGAGGCAGTGCGCGGTGCCGATTATGCTATGGCTCATCTGTCTGAGGTTGCCTTTTGGTGCGACACTCCGTCTTCGTCGCCCGAAGGCTTTATCCGTGCGGTTTGCGGTGCGATTAACTCGTTGCCCGACACTCTGATAGTGCTCGAAAGTACCGCCAACGGAGTCGGCAATTATTTTCATCGTGAATGGTTGAGATCGGTCAACGGCGAGAGTGACAAACTCGCGGTTTTCGTTCCGTGGTATGAGATTTCGATTTATCGTGCCGAGGTAACCGGCGACACTGAAGCATTTTACAACTCGTTTGACGACTACGAGAAAATGCTTTGGCAAAAAGGATGCTCGCTGGAGCAAATCAGTTGGTATCGAACAAAATTAAAGGAATACCCCGACCGTGCGGCAATGCAAGCCGAATATCCGACTACGGCTGTCGAAGCATTTTCAAATTCTGATGCAAACGTGTTCAGTGCCGAGAAAATCGAACTGCTTCGTCCCGGCTGTCGTCCTCCTATAGCTGTCGGTGAGGTTATTGGCGACGCAATATCCGGCAAAAATGCGCTGAAAAATATCCGTTTTGTCGAAGATTCAAAAGGCTGTCTGAAAGTTTGGCAAATGCCCGACAATGAAAGAGGTATAATCTCTGACCGCTACGTCGTTACCGTCGATATCGGCGGCAGGTCGCGCTCAAGCGATTATTCAGTAATTGCCGTAATTGACCGCGCTCCGATGATGAAAGGCGGACTCCCCGAAATCGTTGCTCAATGGCGTGGACACGACGACCACGATATCATTGCGTGGAAAAGCGCGTCAATCGCTTCGTGGTATAACAACGCCCTGTTGGTTGTCGAAAGCAACACCCTCGAAACCGATAATATCGGTGGCGACCCTTCGCTATTGATTTTGAACGACATATCGAGCCACTACCGCAACCTCTACACGCGCCAAACCTTTGACGGAGTAACTCGTTCGGTTAAATATGGATTCCACACCAACCGTGCCACCAAAACATTAGCTGTCAGCCGATTGATTACAATGGTAAGAGAAACGGGATATGTCGAACGCGATACCGACGCCCTCGACGAAATGATGGTTTTCCGAAAAATCGGCAACAGCTTCGGCGCCGCCGACGGCTATCACGACGACATCGTAATGACCCGTGCAATCGGACTGCTAATAGTCTCCGGAATGCCTCAACCCACCGAAGACGATATCAAATATTTTACATCTCCTGTTCCAACGCCCGAGCGAGTTGGTCGGGGCACGATGTTGCCTTATCACGACATCGAATCCCTTTCAGAGTGGCAATGACCTCTTCGGGGCGACGACCTTTGACGAGTGCTGCGATTCCTTGGAGGTTTCCGTGACATCCTCCGAGAAATTCTACATTATCGATTGTGCCGTCATCAGCCAGCACAAACTGAATTTGTTTAGAGCAAGTCCCTTCTGTATTATATGTTACATTTTTCATAATCAATCTATATTTTTAATTATACATTGTGCATTATGTTATCGCCCTTTGGCGCTTTGCTTTGCAAAGAATTATGCATTATTTCAGCGTGAAATACAGCGACGGTTCAAATCGCGGGAGTGCATAGAGTTGCACATCGGCATTTCGTGTTTCAAGCGACCCTGACGCATCTCCAACCGTCACCCCGGCAGCAGTTAACGCCCGGGTAACAGTGTTGAGCGCAAGCTGTGGCTCATTATTTTCATTTGACAAGTGACACAAGAAGATGTGAGACAGTGCCGGAGTGTAAATCGAAGCAAGGAACGAGGCTGTTACCTCATTATCAAGATGTCCGTTCGGTGCTACGATTCGCGCCTTGAGATACTGGGGATAGCTGCCCTTCTGAAGCATTTCAGCATCATAATTTGACTCGATAACAATATGTTTTGCAAGGCGCATATAGTAATCGACACGATCGGTTATCGAACCGAGGTCGGTCGCAACCGCCATCGTGAGGTCGCCAAGCGCGATGAAAAAGCCCACGTTGTCGGTTCCGTCGTGCAATGTTTGAAATGGCGTAATCTCAAACGACCCGATTTTAAAAGGAGTTTCAATGTATATCGGTCGATGATAGTCGCGGATGCGTGACGAAATTGTGTGGCGTCGCAAGATTCCGCCAAGAGCTTTTGGCGTTACATAGACAGCCATGTGGGGTGCCTTTTTCAGCAACTTATAAATATAGCGTATATGGTCGCCATGATCGTGAGTGACAAGGACTCCGCGCACCGACGAAAGCGAAATTCCACGACGTTTCAGTTCAGGAATAACTTTATCGGGGGCAACTCCCGCATCAACCAAAAAGCCTTCTTTATCATTACCGATATATGAACAGTTGCCGCTGCTTCCGCTTCCAAACGAGATGAAATGGATCGCGGGAACTTCGGGAACCTTATAATCTTTCATTTCCAAGTCGTCAAAAAGCGACGGCTGGCGATCGATATTGATTGTATTTATACGAAGGCGAGGCATATTCTATTATTTATAAAGCAGAAAAATGGTAGGAGTTTTGTCGTAGTCAAACTTGGCTTTTGCCCACCATGATAAAGGTCGCGTTATGATTGATTCACCCGGTCCGCTGATATCCGATGCAACACAAAGCTTTAACGAGCCTGGCAATGCGCCTACAATGTCGGCGATTATGCGGTTGTTGCGATAGGGTGTCTCAATGAAAATTTGAGTTTGGTCATGCGACACGATTGACTTTTGCATATCTCGTAACCGCTTTTGACGCTGATCTTTATCAATCGGCAGATAACCGAGAAACGCAAAGCTCTGACCATTGAATCCCGACCCCATTAGACCCATCAGAATACTCGATGGACCAACGAGCGGAACAACCTTGTAGCCACGTTGTTGAGCGATTGCCACCACATCAGCACCCGGGTCGGCAACTGCCGGACATCCTGCCTCTGAAATAACCCCCATCGGCTGACCGTTGGCAAGCGCATCGAGCATTGGCGGAATAGCCGATGCAGCCGTCTGACGGTTAAGCACATAGAAGGTCATCGAATCAATGTCGGCGGCGTGATTACACTTTTTGATAAATCGACGAGCCGAACGCACATTCTCAACAATAAAATGAGATATTCCGTTGAGCAACTGAGTGTTGATCGTTGGTAATACGCGATCAAGCGAGCCGTCGGACAACGGAACCGGGAAAAGATATAGAGCAGCCTCGACGGGCGTTACGTTTTTGTCGTTCATTTAATCTTGAAATCAAGGAGTTGCACAGAATTTACCGACCCACTGAGTCGCGTGTCGATTTGCAAGGGGAATGATGCCAATGGTGAGAGTGACGGAATGATTATATCACCGTTTTTAAGAGTAAAATATCGGCTCAACATTGCAACCGATTCATTAATCTTCAACGCATCATAACTGATTGTCACAGGGTCGGTTATCGCATCGCAAGCAAACGTAACGTCAGATCCTTCAACCGATTGAACAGGAGTCCAATCCCCCACACCTAATGCCCCGTCAAATGAAATGTCGATTGCCGAACCATCCGGGACCTCAGCATTGACGGGCGGCATAACACGGAGAACCAAAGTGAACGAATCGTAATATCGCGATGCAAATTTTGTAGAAATCGAGCGTCCCACGTGGCAGATGCGAACGGCGGGATGAATCGAACCGATAAACCCTTCACCCTCATCGGGCAAAAAAATCGGTTTCCTGTTAAGTACAATTGATGAATCGGCAAGCAAGTCAACACGGTCAGAGATTGTAACCGGCTCGTTTAACGGTCTGTTGATTGCAAGTATCTTCATTGCTCATCTCCTTCCCCCCTGAAATGACTGCGGATTTTGGAGAGATTGAGGCGGTTGTACATTACGGCAAGATGGGCATAGATCGATGTGTTTTGAACCACAATTTGTTCCTCATCAACCTTGATGCGGAACGGTGTGAAATTCCACAATGCCTTGACCCCGGCAGCTACAAATTTGTCAGCTATTTCCTGAGCCGCATGAACCGGTACGGTAATAATACCAATCTCGGCGGCAAACTGTCGACGACGCAATTCGAGTTCGCGCACGTCAAAAACCGGGATACCACAAATTGTACGACCGATTATCTGAGGGTTAACGTCAAATCCGGCAACAATGTTGAGTCCGAATTGCTCGAGACCCGAATCCTGAATCAATGCACCGCCAAGGCTTCCGACTCCGACAATCAACGCATTGTGACTCAGTCTGAAACCAAGAAAATTTTGCAACACTTGTTCGAGCGATGCAACTTCATAACCGATGCGAGTTTTACCCTTGATATTCAAGAATGAAAGATCCTTTGCAATTTGTGAAGAATCCACACTGAGGTCACGCGAAATCTGGGTTGACGAAACATATTCCACTCCCTTTTGACGGAGTAGAGAAACGTATGCCAGATACCACGGAAGTCGACGCAAAGCCGGCTCGGGAATCACAACACGGGGGTCTTGTAACGGATCAAGTATCATTGTCTATCACATCAATTAATTTTTGACATTGCAAAGTTACTAAAAATTCCACAATTTAGAGCCGTCTCGATTAAAATTCTTAACACCAATGAATATTAACCGGCTGGATATCAACACTTCATCGGTTCCATCGTAATCG